>CAXRJY010000168.1:0-2450 GCA_964230915.1 Candidatus Poseidoniaceae archaeon
ACTGAGCGGGAATGGAATCGCAAGGTGCGAAGAGATTCGGAGCCGTATATTGTCGATGAAGATATCCAAGGATGGAGATGAGATTTCTCTTCGTGAACTGGGTGGAAATGAGCCGCTGTTGATAATCATCTCACATATTGACTCATCGAGAAAGTGGAATGAAAAGCCGCTTCTGGTGCCCATCTCGGAAGCCAAGGGTGAAGTTGGAATAGAAGGCCAGGTTAGTGAATCACTTGTCAAAGCGGTCTTTGAGAGAGCGTGGAGAGATGGCAGCCTATCCGAGGCAGAAAGAGGAATCGTAGAGGAGATAGTGGATTTCCTTGGCATGAGTCCTGAGAGAGTCACAAGAATAGAACAGGATGCCTTGAACAACCTTTCAGAAAGTAAGGGACCTGATAGAGAACGAATCTATCGAGACCTCCTCGAACAAGCACTGGAGGATGGCGAAATTATTGAAGAAGAGAAAATCATGCTTGAAACTTTACGACGTACTTTGGATATCGATCTTGAAGCACATGGGCGTTTGGTTGCTCAAGTCATTGCCCATGGAGAATTGCTCGAGGGTCTTGATGCACATTTCCATCCCTACGTTGATGCTGTTCGAACCGCACTTGAAGATGGAATCATCAGTCTCGATGAAGATGCGATACTTACCAGTCTGCGCAGAAGTTTTTCCATTACTACCGAAATTCATGTTGCAATCGCCACCAGTATTCGGGACAACATGAAATGACGGTTCCTTTTCGGATGCTCTGAGGAGAAATGCTCGGAGAGGACGGGTGGGCCATCCATGATGGATTGCAGAATGCTAGAAAATCGGTCGAAAACATGGCTCCCAGCCTCATTGTTCTCGTAGGCGATGTGATGCTTGATCGTTACATCTATGGTTATGCGAACAATCTCAATCCTCGTGCTCCAGTTCCCGTACTCAAGGAGACTCATAGAGAACAGGGCGCTGGCGCTGCAGCCCATGTTGCCAGAGGCTTGCATTCATTGCAATTGGATGTCGCTTTATTCGGAGTTGTTGCTGATGATGAAGCAGGAGGAGATGTCGTCGATGCTTTGGAAGAAGTAGGGATTTCTGCCGATGGAATCGTAGTTCTTGAGGATTGGCGCACTACAGTGAAGACTCGTTTCATCGCCAGTCGTGAAAGTCTGATTGAGAATAAACAAATGATGCTTAGAGTCGATGAGGAAGCCAATTCTGAAATTCCAGAACAGGTGGCCAATATTCTCTCAACTTCTGCAAGTTCTAGATTGGTGGATGCGAAAGGTTTGGTGCTCAGTGATTACGGAAAGGGAGCGGTCAATGATGAGACTGCAAAGTCATTGATGGCAAAGGCCAAGGAAATTGGAGTGCCGGTCATTTGTGACCCAAAGCTGACTGGATTGCATAGGACTAGAGGAGCGGATGCGGTGATATTCGAGTCTCGAGGGCTGGAATTGATGAGAAGGCGATTATTCAAGGCAACAGCAGATGAAGCAGCAGCTGAACTTGTCGAGGAACATGGCTGGGGAGCATTATTGGTTCTGGGTGGACAGAATGGAGTTGATATGTACAAGCAGGATGGTAGTCATCTTCATGTCGGTTGTTCACTGCCATCGCCAAGGCAACAGATTGGATTGATTGATGCAGCAGCGGTTGCAGCCGTGGTCAGCCATATCCTGAATCTCAGTGACCTGGATATGGCTCACCTTGTGAATGCCGCGTGTGAATGTATCCTACAAGCAGAGGATGCCGAACACTTCGCAATCGATCGCCGAACACTTTGCACCCGTCTAGATGAGATTGCTTGGAGTATGCAGATCTCTCAGAGGTGATACCTTGTCAATATGGCCGCATGGCACTACTGCTGACATTGGTTTGAGAGTCTTTGCAGCCAGTCCCGCTGAGCTGGTCAAACAAGCCGTACTTGGAATGCAACAATCGATGCTTTCGGAAGTTGGAGGTGAGCAACAGTCTCGGCTTCCATGGCATCATTCACAATGGAATCTGCCAGCCACAACGGAGTGGGATAGAAATCTTGTCAAGGTATTGGAAGAGGTGCTATTCAGGGCTGAGGTCCATGATGAATGGGTTGTCGATATCAGCATCATCGCAAAGGAAACTGATTCCGATGGTGAAAATTCTCTCGCCTGTCAGGTCGCATGGGTGGATGCTGAACAGGTTGAACGTGAAGTAGAGATCAAGGCTGTGACCAGGCATGATCTGTGTTTCAAAGAACTCGTATCAGGAGAACAGATGGCTTCAAACTATCAAGAAGTTCCAATTGCCATTGGTCCAGGTTGGGGTGCAGATGTCGTTTTCGACATCTGATGTTTCTAGGTGGGAGGGCCCCCGGTGGACGCTCGTTTCCCAGGACCAGACCCACGCACTTCCTCCGTCCCGGAACCCTGAGGCACCCATGGCCCCGAGTAGGGCTGCTCCGTTCCCGGCCTGACCTGATTCC
>CAXRJY010000169.1:0-15928 GCA_964230915.1 Candidatus Poseidoniaceae archaeon
CGCATCGCAGAGAGGAAGATTCTGACTGGTATAGCAATCCATATCGGACTCAAGTTAGAAGCTGCAATCGTTGATAGTGGCAAGGCGATGATGAATCCTAGGACGGTAGCGACAAAAGCCATCCTCAGAGTTTCGATGATACCCGTATATGCCGGAGAACAAAAGATTCCTTCAGCACCATCGCAAGGCGGGCTAGCTTCTAGAACAGACCAATCCAAAGGCCAAATGCTCTCGCTGAAGAAGATGACTAGATTGTCCCAACTACCTTCTAGCCTAAACCAATCATCACCGACTACATCGAGAAAGGTCATCCAGGCCAATAACATCAGAGCAAAAATAGCAATGACAAGTTTGTGTCGCCTCATGTTTTTTCCTCCGTAAGGCGGCCATCTTCGATTACCCATATTCTGTCGGCTATTGAGCGAGCGATTTCCTCATGATGTTCCACCATCACTAAAGCGACACCTTCTTCGCGCACCATTTGCTTGACTGTTGAAAGAACGATATCCACATTCTCATCATCCAGTTCACCAAGGAACTCATCAGCGAGAATAATACTTGGACGTTGTGCTAGAGCTCTTGCCGTTGCTACTCGGCGTTGTTGCCCACCACTAAGTATTCTTACTGGATCATTGAGATGTTCGCTGATACCCATCGTTTCGATAGCAAGGAGAACTTCTTGTCTGAGCCTTTTCGGTAATGGAGCAAATGCGGGATGCCACTTTGAAGTTCTTGAACGAGCACCCAGTTCGACATTTGCCTTGACTGACATATGTCGTACCAGGCCTAATCGTTGTGGGATATATCCTGTACCTCCTCTTCTTTCAGCATAATTATCAATTGTTCCAGAAAGCGGTACTATCAGCCCAGCCATCGTCCTGATAAGGGTGGTTTTCCCAATCCCAGAGGGGCCAAGAATAGCGATAATCTCGCCACTGTTTATGGATGTAGTTAAATCACTTACCAATGGTGCTTGAAATCCCACAGTCAAATGGTTAAGATTCATCAATTCTTTGGGCATTTTACCTCTCCTTAGGGTTGAATTTCAAACTTGTCGCCGAAATAATCTGAAATTCCTGGGACGTGTTGTACCAGTTCACCATAACTTCCGAGGTGCTCCTCTGCATTTGTCTGTACGAGACCAGGAGTATTCAGAACATTCTCCAGAATAACTTGACCTTCTGCATTCCCATTTAGACTGAGGAGTGCTTCAAGCACCTTGGTGGCCCTATCATCAGTCATCTTTGCGGGATTGTAGATAATTGGATGACTAGGGGCATTTCCGAACTTGGTTAATTTCACATATCGCTCTCTGTTTAGGCACCAATCCTCGTTATCGCTTA
Organism: Candidatus Poseidoniaceae archaeon; assembly: GCA_964230915.1. GTDB lineage: Archaea > Thermoplasmatota > Poseidoniia > Poseidoniales > Poseidoniaceae > UBA226. Next base: position 1,344 of record CAXRJY010000169.1, read on the forward strand.
CATTTTCGTTGTAGCAATATGAATCAACAGTGCTATCTTTAGCGAATGCAACATCACCAGTACCATCTGACAAGCACTTAAGGGCTCCATTATAGCCATAATATGGCGTGCCTGGTTCTGGAATACTTGCATTTTCGTTGAAGAAATGAGTTATGGTTTCACGTAGTGATGCGATATCGCCTTCATTGCCTTGTATGGTAGTGTAATTATTTCCAATCAGATATCCCATTGGGAGTAACATTCCTGCGGATTTCAACCAACCGGTATGGCAAGAAGTCTTGCCTTGGAGTAGTGCGAATGGATCAGTACTGTCATCAGCATCGAGGTAGGCATTTGCCATCTCACTGTCATTAAGAACCCAAGCATGAGCTTCATAGTAGGTTCTACCATCACTTTTTTGATCTGCTGCAAGAACTCCAAGGTCGTATTGTTGCCACCCCATCCAAGCGGCTGCCCCATCCATAAAGGCGATGTCAGCATGGCCAAATCTCAGGGCCTCAATTATGGCCCCCTCTGAAGATATAGGGTAGAGGCTAACATCCATTTCTAATTCCTTGGAAAGATAATCAGCAAGACTTTGGGGGTTTTCGTCAGGATTGTCATAGTCATCTTTCACTTCATAGGCGCTGATTAGAGTTTTTCCACTGTCAAGAGCGTCAGTGTTTGGAGGAGTTAATGAACCCAAACAACCGGCTAGTGTTGCAATTAGGAATAGTGTGCTAACTAAGATTGGTTTAATGTTGGCATGTTTCAAGATAATCAGACTCTAATTGGCCTGCGGAAGGCCCTCTATCTATAATCTTTAGGGCGCCCTAAATTACGATAAACGCTAGACTAAGAGCCATCAAACGAAAATCAATGAACAATAATTACAAATTTTTAGGGCGCCCGAAACCTATGCCTGACTTCCAAGCCATTCAATCACGACATCTTCTGCCCAGACATCATGGTTGTCATTCAGACCGGGTCTGATTACTGTGAGCATCGTTGTGTCTCCACCCCACTCTACTTCGAACACAGTCAATACGTCAGCCTTGAGAGTGATCAATGGGAGGTTGATATCCATCACTATCTGTTGTCTTGAGACACTCATCTCTCTATCGATATCTCCTCGCTTATAGTGATGGGTAGATTCGCTTTCGATATCAACCAGCTCGAACAGATCAGAATTGATGTTCACTGAAGATTTTTCATTTAGCGCTTCAATGCTGGTATGTAATCGACCTTTGTCCGCTCCTGTCGTTGCAATCATCACCTTGATGGCAGATTCACCGCCAATGGGATTCATCGCCCACGGCGTACGAGCAGTAGTCACTGAAACTGCTGCTAATTCAGGCTCTGTCAATATCCAGACATACTGTTCAGAGTATGGATAGAATGCCGCGTTTGGATTTTCGGTCAACATTGGTTCACCCCACGAATCCGGAGCCAAAGGAGCTGTTGACGGAATGAATCCACCTAACAGAATTCCAACAATTCCTAAACTGATGAAAATGGCTCGGTGCTTGTTTGATCCTTCTTCAAACTCGATCCATTGCAAGGCAATCATGAACGCAACCAGCGGGATGATCGCTCCCCAAGGAATCACCCATGTGCCGATGAACAATAGAATACAGAATAATTTGAGCCACTTCAAACCTACCAATTCAGGAATTGACTTGATTCCGTTTTCATGATTACGAGTGAAATACCAGGAAGCACCTGCAATCAATGGCAATGGCAAAAGCCACACCAAGAGGGTCAACAGCAGGTTCATCGCTCCTGTGGGAGCACATCAAGGGAAAAGGAGAACCCTAGTGCTGAACCTTTCAAAGGCGTTTTCCGGATTAACTTCGGAATCCAGAGTTGATTTCATCCAATGTTTCCTTGGACGGGCGCATCTGTTCGTCACTCAAATCTGCTAGAGGGGTAGAAACCAGATTCTGGTCTTCAGCAGCAGTCGGTTTGTTTGGATTGAAGTAGAGAAGGCCAGTGACGTGCTTCTTGTTGGCTTCAGCATAATGAAGAGCTTCCAGAGCAGCAACAGCATTTCCAGGGTCGTGCTCTTCACTGATAGTCTCCAGTCTCACGACTGAGCCATCATGTAACTCAATGTCTCGATACGCACCTGCAGGAACTTCAATCTCTTCAACGGGACTGAAATGAGGTATGTAGTCGACTGCATGGAGTTCCACATCGTTGTCTTTGACATATCCATATGAGCGCATTGATTCATCGTTGTTGTTGAAGGTCACACAAGGAGAGATGACATCGATGAAAGCGAATCCTTTGTGGCTCAATGCAGCCTTCATCAGAGCGGTCAGTTGTTTCTTTGCTCCTGAGAACGAGCGGGCCACGAAAGTGCAGCCAAGGTTGACTGCAAGAGCGCAGAGATCAATTGGTTGGGTCTCATTGGTAGCACCTTTCTTCTTCTTCGAACCTTTGTCTGCAGTTGCAGAATACTGTCCCTTGGTCAGTCCATATACCCCGTTATTCTCGAGAATATATACCATGTCCAGATTTCGTCGAATTGCGTGAATCAATTGCCCGATTCCAATACTTGCACTGTCTCCATCTCCACTGACTGCAATGAAAGTCAAATCCTTGTTGTTCATCGCAGCTCCAGTGGTGACGCTTGGCATTCTGCCATGCACTGTGTTGAATCCATGTGACTGTCCAAGGAAATATGCAGGTGTCTTGGAAGAGCAACCGATTCCACTCATCTTGGCAATCTTACGAGGATCCAACCCATTTTCCCATGCAGCATTGACAACGACGGTGGATATCTGGTCATGTCCACAACCAGGGCACAGAGATGAAGGGCCACCTTGATAGTCATTCTTTGGTAGATTGATTACATTCAGTTTGACAGTCATGCTAACACCTCCTCAGTGGCTCCAATATCACGTAGTACTTCCATTATTTTCTCAGCGTATAACCTGGCTCGAGGCGGCAATCCATCCGAATAAGCAACACTGTGAACTCTAGGAACCAGTTCGATAGGCAACTCCTTTCTCAGAATACCATACATCTGCCCATCTCGATTAATCTCTAGAATGATGGTCGTTTCATGGTCTCTGACGAATTTCTCTGCAATCGGTGAAAGTGGTAGTGAACGAATTCGACATTGTGAGACCATCATTCCTGTTGACTCAAGGATATCATCAATCTCTTGTATCGTATTCTCCATGCTTCCATAGTAGATGATGCCAACTTCTTGTTCAACTTCCTCACGAAGAACCGGTTGAGGTAGCCACGTTCGTGAATTGTCAATCTTTCTCTTCAATCTGGCCATGTTCTTCTCATAGACGTCAGGTTTCTCTGAGTAGACTCCATCTTCATCATGCCCAGTTCCGCGATAGAGAATGGGGTCAAGTCCGGAGCCTGGCAGTGTTCGGTAGCAGATTCCATCGCCGTCGACATCGCGATAACGCCCGTAATTCTCGATTGCATCCAACTGTTCTTGAGTACGAATCACCTTTCCACGGTCAAGAGGTACATCTGGATACTCGAATCCCTTGCATCGCCATTTATTCATTCCAAGATCGAGGTCAGAGAATCCAAAGACAAGTGTTTGAAGTCTTTCAGCAACATCGAAAGCCCGCCATCCGAATTCAAAGCACTCTTCCATGTTTCCAGGAATAAGAACCGGAAATTGCGTATCTCCATGGCTTGCCTCATAGAGCATGGTCAAGTCTCCTTGTTGAGTTCTAGTGGGCAATCCTGTTGATGGACCAGTTCTGTTGATATCCCAAATGACACAAGGTATCTCAGCAAAATATGCCAGCCCAATGAACTCATACATCAATGAAATTCCAGGTCCACTTGTGCAGGTCATTCCTCGACCTCCGGCAAAACCGGTGCCGACAATCATTCCCACCGCCGCCAATTCATCTTCTGATTGTATCACTGCGCAGGTTGATTCGCCATCTTCGGTATCTCGCAATTTCGGTAGCCAAGCGATTATGCTCTCTGCCACTGAAGATGAAGGAGTGATGGGATACCAAGCCAAAGTGGTCATTCCGCCATAAATTGAACCCAGAGCCACGGCCTCATTTCCTTCGATCATAAATGAGTCTTCATCGACCTCTCGATGTTCAATTCGATATTTTCCTCGCTCGTCACCGAAGTTCTCTGCTGCATATTCTCTACCCAATACAACAGCTTGACTGTTCAGTTCAATCGCCGTTGCCTTACCCTTGAATTGCTTGGTGAGTGCCGATAGAATCGCCTTATCATCCAGATCGATGAGATGGGCTATTACTCCAACGTAGACGATGTTGGCAATCATCCTGGCTAATTTTGGATGCAGCCCACGGGCCATCTTGGTCATCGGTACGGGGAATAGTAAGCAATCATCCCTTTCGACAGGCATTTTGACATCGGAATTGTAAATGATCAGAGTTCCTGGTTCACACTCTTCAATGTCTTTTTCCCAAGTTGCTTTATTCATTATCACCTGAATATGTGTCCGGTCACCTGGAGCCTGATATCCAGCATCAGAGACGCGGATGATATACCAAGTTGGCAGTCCAGAGATGTTTGAGGGAAAGAGGTTCTTTCCACTGACGTTAACTCCCATGTCAGCCATGGTCTGTAGTAGAATCAGATTTGCACTTTGGGACCCCGTTCCATTTGCAGTTGCGATGTTGATAGTGAAATCGTTGATGATGGTATCCATGTGGTTTCCTTCCTTGTCGGGTTCAAGACCCTGTTCTTGCCGCATCGGGGCGATAATACGCCTATTCAACGTATGGGTATACCGCCCTGAAAGGGCGGCTGAAGGATAGTGATTTCAGAATGTCAGGTTTCGACGCGTTGAAAATGGGTAGGCAGTTCGGAGAAACCATGGCGAACGCTGAACTTGAAAAGGGTTGGAAGGCCGCAGAGAAATCTATTTCGGATGGAGACTTCGATTCTGCACTGGAGAATCTGCGTCTTCTTGATGAGAAAGGCGAACACGCAATGACCTGGAAATTAGCGGGAGACTGCAAGAAGGGAATCGCATCAGAGACTGGACAAAAGAAAGCCTACAGAGAGGCAAACAAGCACTACCAGAAAGCCCTGAAAATCGACCCCAAATTCAAGGATGCCCGAATTGGTCTAGAAGGACTTCAAGGAGAGATGACTTCAGAGGGCGTGAGAGAGAGATTCATCCCCAAGATGATCGACGACGGAACTCCAACACTTTTCGGAATCATTGCATTACCAATAATTCTCCTTGGTGCTTTGGCTTTGATCAAGGTCATCTCAGATGGAACGATGACCGAAACGAGAGTCGATTATACCGCTAACATGCATGTTCGGTGGACTGATGATACCGGATTATTGCGTGAGGAAACGATTACTTTGGAACTCTACTATGATGAATCCCCAATCGCTGTTCAGAACTGGTTGGACCATGCTGAAGCGGGAAATTATGACGGAGTAAGATTCCATAGAGTAATCGACGGTTTCATGCTGCAGACTGGCGATATTGAAGGCAAGGATGGTTCAGGCGGATATGCGTCTGAATTCCATGGACTCTGTAATGGAGAAGCATCTTCCGACGAAAACTGTGGAGGAGCAGGTAAGAACGCATGGACTATTCCTGATGAAGTCAACAACGGATTGAAGCATGTCCCAGGAAGTCTGGCCATGGCCAAGACCTCACCACCAGACACAGGTGGCAGCCAATTCTACATCGTTGACAAGGATGGAGCTACAGTTCCACCTTCCCATCTAGATGGAGTACATACCGTATTTGGGCAGGTCACTGCAGGAATGAATCTAATTGATGCTATGGGACAGGTTGAGACTGGTGGTAATGACAAACCAGTCCGAGAGATGGTTATCACCGGCATTGATTTTGAAACCACAGAGAGCAAAGGAGTATTGCATTACCTGATGTTCTGGAATCTATTCTGAGGACTGTTGAGCGTCATCTTGATGCCCTTTGGTCGAGTCGCCGGATTCATGGAAGACGCGCTCAAGGACTTCACGCTGTCTGATGGTTCGACCGGCAAGTTGGTTTCGCTGTCTGTGGTAGAGAAATTCTGCGATATAGCGGCTCTACCTAGAAGCATTAGAGTTCTACTGGAAGGTGCATTACGCAATTGTGATGGTTTTCTGGTGACAGAAGAGGATGTTGAGAACATCGCAGGTTGGAAACCAGATGCCGAGAGAGGCGAGATACCATTCATGCCTTCGAGAGTCATCCTCCAAGATTTCACCGGCGTTCCCGCGGTAGTCGATATGGCTGCTCTTCGTGAAGCGATGGTAGAACTGGGAGGGGATCCTGCCAAGGTCAATCCGCAGGTTCCAGTGGACTTGGTCATCGACCATTCAGTACAGGTGGATTATTCGGGTTTGTTCGAAGATGCCGAAGAACGTAATCTCGAGATAGAGTATCAACGTAACATGGAGAGATACAAGTTTCTCAAGTGGGGCCAACAGAGTCTTTCGGATTTCAGGGCGGTACCTCCTGGCAGGGGAATCGTCCACCAAGTGAATCTAGAATGGATAGCAACTGTTGCGCGTGAAGAAAATGGCGTCTGGTTGCCCGATACCCTAGTTGGAACAGATAGTCACACCACCATGATCAATGGACTTGGAGTTCTTGGATGGGGAGTTGGCGGAATCGAGGCCGAAGCAGTCATGTTGGGTCAACCAATCTACATGCTGGCTCCCGATGTGGTTGGATTCAGACTCAAAGGTAGTTTGAACCCAGGTGTCACTGCTACTGACATGACTTTGCAGATTGTTGAGATGCTTCGTGAACATGGGGTTGTAGGATGCTTTGTCGAGTTCTTTGGTGAGGGAATGCAGGCTCTTTCACTGCCAGACCGTGCAACAATTGCCAATATGGCTCCAGAATATGGTGCCACCTGTGGCTTCTTCCCCGTGGATGAGACCACCCTTGAATACATGCGTTTGTCTGGTAGAGATGAGGACAAGGTATCGAATGTAGAGGCATATTGCAAGGCTAATCATCTGTGGTATTCCGCTTCTGACCCTGAGCCTGCTTTCACTTCAGTATTGGAATTGGATCTCTCCACTGTGGTTCCTGCTTTAGCAGGTCCAAAGCGCCCTCAAGATAGGGTTCGACTTGACCAGATGTTCGAACATTTCAATGACAGTCTCGATGCTGAAGTTGGACATAGTGGGCATGGTGTTCCAGAAAATCGTCTTGAGGATACGGTTCCAGTTGAGGGTCAGGATTATTCATTGAGGCATGGAGATGTAGTCATTGCAGCAATAACTTCCTGTACGAACACCAGCAATCCAGGTGTCATGCTTGCAGCCGGCCTGCTCGCTCGCAAAGCAAGGGAGAATGGACTCACGGTCAAACCCTGGGTCAAGACATCCTTAGCGCCTGGTTCGCGAGTTGTCACCGAATATTATGAAGCAGCAGGGCTTGCTGCTGACCTTTCGGCATTAGGTTTCAACACGGTCGGTTATGGCTGCACGACCTGCATCGGAAATTCCGGTCCACTCGAAGAAGAGATTGACAAGGCCATTGATACAGGGGAACTCATCGTGGGAAGTGTGCTTTCTGGCAACCGTAATTTTGAGGGGCGCGTGCATCAGAAGGTGAAAGCGAATTATCTTGCTAGTCCTCCTTTGGTGGTTGCATATGCTCTTGCTGGAACGCTTGATATCGACCTGCTGAATGAACCGTTGGGAACCGACTCACAAGGTAAGCCAGTCATGCTTTCAGACCTCTGGCCAAGTGAAGATGAATTGCGTCAGGTGATGGCCGATTCAATCACGCCAGAGATGTTTCGTCAGCGTTATGGTGATGTAATGGAAGAAGCGCGTTGGGATTCCATTCCAGCAGAGAAGAGCGCTCTCTATGATTGGGATGATGACTCTACATACATTCGTCTCCCTACTTTCTTTGAAGGAATAAAGCCAGAGGTCGAGCCGATCGTTTCAATTTCAGGTGCCCGCTGTTTGTTGAAATTGGGGGATTCGGTCACAACCGATCATATCTCGCCAGCAGGTGCCTTTCCAGAATCAGGGCCTGCGGGTCAGTATCTGGTCTCCAATGGAGTTACAAGGCGCGACTTCAACTCATTCGGTAGTCGACGTGGAAACCATGAGGTGATGATGCGTGGAACATTTGCAAATGTCCGTATCCGTAACCAATTGGCACCAGAAACCGAAGGCGGATTCACCACCCATTTCCCATCAGGAGAAGTGACTTCGATCTATGATGCAGCGATGAAGTTCATCGATGACGACATTCCCTTGGTGGTATTGGCAGGTTCACAATATGGTACAGGAAGTAGCAGGGATTGGGCTGCCAAAGGTACATTGTTACTGGGTGTGAAAGCGGTTATCTGTACTTCATTTGAAAGAATTCACAGGTCCAACCTCGTGGGCATGGGAGTATTGCCATTGTGTTTCCTTGAAGGCGAAGATGCAGACAGTCTGGGACTCGATGGTACAGAGTCATTCGACATACCTATCGATGATGAGGTTGAACCCTTGCAGATGTTGAAGATCAGGGCTACAGCAAGTGATGGAAAAATCACCGAATTCATGACTCAAGTAAGGCTTGATACCCCTGTTGAGGTTGAATATTACCGGAATGGAGGAATTCTTCATTCCGTTGTGCGGAAATTGGCAGAATGACCAAGCCTCCCAATACTTATGCTGCCTATGTTGACGGAACGTTGTGAGAGAGATGAGTAGTTCTACGGTTTTTCGGCCCCTGCTGATTTTGGTGATGTTGGTACTGTCTTCTCAATCCACTCTGTTTCTTGGAGACCAAAGTAGTGAACTCAGCGATGCAGAACCAACCCCTCAATCTGTTGATTGGCATTTCATAGGAGGTTCCAACACATCAATTCTCAATCCAGTTGGCGGAGATTTGGTATCATTTCCTCATGAACCTGGTTTCAGACCTGTTGATGCCACACTCGACATGCAGTATTCACCCGATAGAATCTGGAGCAATGATACATTTGATTTGACACAATTGGGTAGTTGGGGAACTTTCAACAATACTGTTCCAACCAGTTCTGGGTTTGAGTTACTGAATAATGCCACAGGGAGTTCCGGCTTTGCTGGGAGCAATAATTTCACAGTGACGAATCAGACATTCTTGAGTGGAAACCATAGTTATGATGTCCTTCATCTATTATGTGGAATCGTTTCTTGTGGCGAGATAATTGCAAATGGTTCCTTACAGATTCATGCCAGAAAAATCATTCTAGAAGCTGGTACAAAAATCAGCGGGGATTCGATGTACTGGGGGGGGACTGGAGTTGGAGGTAACACTCAGCAAACAAGCAGCGGACTCTCCGATGGTGCAGGAGGTGCTGGTCATCATGGCTCTGGAGGTGATGGGGGAGCCAGTGGAGGAACTGCTAGCAATGGTGGTTCAAGTTATGGCAACGGAACTGAGAATGGTTCGTCCGGCGGAAATGTCTCTTCTTCAAGTTCATCAAGCCTCTCTACTGGGGGACGCGGAGGTGGAAACATCGAATTGTATGCTGTTGACATTGAAATCAATGGCACGATATCAGTTGATGGTGAAAATGGCGACCATGGGGCTGTACCACCAGGTGGAACTGGTTCGGGAGGAAGTGGTGCAGGCGGTGGGAGTGCAGGCTCTCTGAGGTTACAGGCATCCACAATTTACGTTGGACAAAGCGGAGTTATCTCTGCTGCAGGAGGTGACGGAGGCGATGGTGCCAATGGTGCATGTGCAGGAACAGGTCCCTGTCTATTCCTCTATCACGGAGGCCATGGAGGGGGCGGCGGAAGTGGTGGAAACATCAGACTCATCAATTCTAGTAATGGATATACCAACAATGGAGTTGTCACTGTGAGTGGAGGATCTGGCGGTGCAGGTGGACTTGCATATGGAACAGGTTCTGCAGGTACTGCTGGAAGTTCAGGTGGTGCAGGTAGCCTTGTCATCTCAGGTTTCGCAGGTTATGCTCCTCCTGCATATCTCTTGACCGGTACTTGGATAAGTCCACAAATCCTCATCGATGGAGGAAATCTGGCTGAAGGTGTGATTCCTTGGTTCTCTTACAGCGAACCTATCGATACTGATTTGAGTGTGACTTTCCGAACCACCATCGACAATCAGACCTGGTCAGAATGGGAATCAGGTCTCCGTTCTGGGATGAATGGTGTGCGCTCACGCGCCCTTCAATTCAAGGTCTGGTTCAATACTTCCAACAATACGACGACCCCTGCTCTGACAGCCTTGCATATTCAGAGTCAGAAATGGAATTCTCTCAGCGATTTGACATTCATGCTCACCGGTGCGAGCGGATTCTTTGGCCCAACCGATATCGGGGTCACGGAGCAGTCATCGGTGACGCAAGCGACTTCTTCGAGTAATCCATCTATCAATGTTCCAGTTTCCAGTGCCCCGAATGGAGACGGCTGGATATTGATTGAGGAGTTCAATACTTCCAGTGGTGAGAATCTTACCATCATGTCGGGTGCAAACACGATTCTGGATATTTCTAAAGATGATATTCCTCTTCATGGGTATGATTTGATGATCGAGCAGAGTTATTTGATTTCAGAGTGGCCTACTTCTGGGACCTTTGATTCGGATGGAATCGAATGGGGCGAACTGGAACTTGACATTGTAAGTCCACTAGGACAGTACAATCTACTGTTGGCCGACCCATCAATCGCATACAATAGTACGATTCAACTTGATTTCAATGAAGCGATGGATGCTATTGCCACCAGCACTTGCGGGGACTGGTATCTAGCCACTTCTTCATGTCTGCCAGCATTCACTCTGGAAGTTGATGCCAATGCTACCGAATACAATGCAACATTATTCCTCAATTCTTTCAATATTGATTGGATCGATGATATCGCTCCGCAATTGGATGATGTATGGTTTGAGGTAGGAGGTTCTAGACAGACCACGACAAGACATGGTGCTCTTCTCAAACTCAATGTGCAGGATACTCTTGGCGAAAATAGTATCAGCGTTGAGACTTGGTTGCTTGAGAACCCGGTTGCTGCAAATCTAACTTCAGTTGTCACTCTGGGCTCATCGACCACCGCTGGAGCGGGAGCCAGCGATTCCCAAACCACTGCATATGTACCATTGTTGGAGGATTGGTTACAGGAAAACAATAGCCAACTGATGATTACCAACCTTGGTCAAGGCGGAGCAAGAGTCACTGATTATCAGGCTAAGATGACGCAGATACAAGCGGCTCAACCAGAGGTGGTGACTTTCCTTCCATTCGGTGATTATGCCAATACTCCAGTCTCTCAATGGTGGAGTGACTATGTTCCATTACTCGAGGAGATAGAGGAAACTGGCGCTCATATCTTGTTCTTTGACCTACGTATTGAGCCTCAGTATGTCTGCGGGAACGGTAGTGGACCTGGTGGTTGTTATTCGGCTTCCGAAGCACATGGATTGAATCAGAAGAATGATGCAATGGCCGCAATTGCTGCAAATTTGAGCAACATCACTTTGATTCCATTCAATGACACAAATGCTGCCCACCCTGAGTGGAATGCAATGGATGGTCACCCCAATGATACTGGACACTCTGAGATTGCTCAAAGGTTCAAGGATTCATTCGTAGAATTGCTGATGTATGACTTGAGACCAACTTCTTCTCCAATGCAGACCTTGTTTGACATGAACACTTTCGTCTATCATAATTCCATTCCAACATCTGGATGGAACATGACGATGGATCATCATCTATGGGCATCAATCTCAATGGAGGATGAAAGTGGGAATTCAGTTTTCTACGGGGCTGCAGCAGAGATACTTGTTGTACCCATTCGTCCAACGGTATTCACTCTTGAATTCAATAGCAGTAATGGACCATTGGACAGCGACCAATTGATGTCGGAATGGTGGCATAACGAGAGTATCGTTATCGCAGTCGGAGTTGATTCCGATAGATACGATTTGAATGTCAGCATCGACTTCAGTGACAGTGATTCGAATGTTGAAACGGTCCAGTTGCAGTGGGATGAAGCACAATCATCCTATGTTGGGACTTGGGATGTCGATCGACGAAATCTCGGCACATGGAATGCAGAAGTGTTCTGCGTAGACTATCAACGCAGTGAGTCTGATGGTGATGGCTACCGAACAGGAATTGATGCAACTCTGACTTTCATTGACAAGCAACCTCCACTGATAACTGGGGTCTCCGGCGCTTGGACAGATTCAAGTGAACAAGTTTGGAGAACTTATGTTGATTGGGAATCAGAATCGGGTGAGGTGATAGATGGTTCTGTCTCCATCAGCATGGAAGATGGTTCACATTATCGAACTCTGTTGTTGGTGGTATCTTCAGATGGCCAAGGATATGCTGACCTATCTGTTGCAACGATGGCACCCGGAATTTATTGGATAGACGTTGCACTGTCTGACGAATCAGGTAATCCCGCTCCATCTTTCATCGTCGGCGATGCAGATTCTTCTCTGACCATTCTTCCACCTCTCAGTGCTCCTTTGGTGGAATTTGAGTCAGGAACCTGGGATGGCTGGAATTACACCTTATCCGGCACTTTCCAAAATGAGTCTGAACAGCCTATCACTTTGCAGTTTTCTGTTGACAACAGCGTTGTGGATGTAGATTTCAACATCATCGATGATGGTTGGAGTATTGAACTAGATATGCGAGTATGGTTGGCTGGAGAGCACCAATTCAATGTCTCTATCTGTGACGATGAATCAAGATGTTCATACAATTCAACGACCGTCGATTCAACCAGCGCTCTTGCAATGAATATGACTTCCGTTTGTCAGACTAGAATCATCGATTCTGAGGGTCTGATATCAGGGGTTGATTGTGAAATCAGAAATGATGGCATATGGGATTCAGAGGTCCGGGTACGTCTCAAGAGTCCTGCTTCGGGTAGTGATTGTTCTCAACCATTCATCTTAGAATCAAATATGAACTCCTCATTTGTTGCTTGTGAATTGATTGAGAATCATTTCGGTAATGTCTCCGTCGGATTCTATCTGGAAGCTCTCGATGTCCGCGGAGAGTGGGTGATCGTGGGTGAGCATGATACCATTCTACTTGGACACATCGAGGTTGTTGATAATGGAACTAGTGATGATGACCCGGCTGATGATGGTAAGGATACCAAGGCCGAGTCTTCTGAAGCTGAGGTTGATCAAGACACTACAGCACTCTGGGTGAGTATAATCACCGCCATTTCGGTGATTGCACTAGCGGTGTTATTCTTGTCAAGAAGAGGTTCAAAGGATACTGGTGAAGTGGTAGACCTATGGGGTGAAGAAACTCCCTCAAATATGCCAAAACCAATGGACCAAGACCTCGCTGTTGCCATAGTTTCCTCTCCAGATCCTACCCTTCCACAGAACACGGAAACACAAAAACCGCAGTGGGTTGCAGAGTGGAATAGTTTGCCTGCTGGTGGCTCTTACAGTACAAATGATTCAGGTCAATGGTATCAGGACGGAGATGGCGATTGGTGGTTGTCTGCTGCAGACGGTTCTTGGAATCGCCACTCTTGATGCTAGTCCGTGAGGTTCTTGACCCCCCTCCCAGCAGAGACGCCCGATGGTCGTCCGTCCCAAGGGTCCAGTACGTTACCGTTTCAGGTCTGATTCGGGGGATGTGAGTGTGGTAATCGAGGGTGATGCAGAATGGGTTTCACAACAGCTTATTCTCATCGGCCTGAATGATGTAGGCTGGACCATGCCGATAGCCACTACTTCGAGCAATGTACAGAGAGGTAGAGAAAGTACTTCTTCAGAAGATGAAGAGGTTGTGCAAATCAGTACGCCAAAAGATATGGGTCCGCCACCTGACCCCTCTCGAATTCCCACTGTCCGCAGACAGGTTGGCAGCTTGGACCTACAAGCAGAGTTGGATGCATTGGGTATTGAGCAACCTAGTCGTCCCGACCCTCTTGAGATCGCTGAGGCCTTGGAAGATCTAGAAGAACAACCACAACCAGTTCAAGACCCACTGTCTAGTGATCCAATGGCCGAAGCATGGTTGCGCGAGATAATGCGTGTCACCGTTAGAGATTTCGGAGTTACTGGACTTTCAGTTGAGGCGATAGAGAAAGCCGCTCAAGGTAGATTAGGTGGACGAAAAGATCTCGAGTTGGAAGTTTGGTTAGATGTATTGTTCAGACATGGAAAACTTGTCAAGATTCATGGTGGTCATAAAGTTGGATATGGCCCTAGCCCCAGTTGGTTGTCTGGAAAGACAAAGGCTCACTTTTAAGTGGCGGGTTAGTCATCATTGGCACATCATTTATTTTTGGTAAAATGTGCTACTGCGGCCCCTTTATTGACTTTCCAAACAGTCGCGTTGTCAAAGGGATTTAATAGATAGTGAAAGTCGCGACGATGAGTGATGATGATGTCTCGAAACAATGACCTCCTTCGTGTGCGCGCAAGAAGTGTTTGTCTGGTAATGATAATGTTGACTTCCTTGATGGCAAGTGCAACCTTTACCAGTGCTTCAATTTCCCGAACTTATGCGAGTAATCGTGACCCACTGGATGTTGCTTTGGGAGATTTCGATTGTGACGGTGATAATGACGTTGCTGTTGCAACTGCAGGGACTCACACGATCAGTGTTCATTGGAACGATGGAACAGGTGACATGAGCAAG
>CAXRJY010000170.1:0-4153 GCA_964230915.1 Candidatus Poseidoniaceae archaeon
CATCAAGTCCAAAGGATTGGTGACCATGACGATGACTGAATCGGGAGCGTGTTCCTTGATTCCAGCACCTACCTGGCTGATGATCTCTGCATTCTTGCCAATCAAGTCCTCTCGGCTCATACCGGGTTGGCGAGGGAATCCACTTGTCACTACAACTACATCGGAGCCTGCAATATCAGCATAGTCTGCAGTACCAGTTATTCTACCATCATAGTTGAGGACTTGACCATCTTGACTCATATCGAGGGCTTTTCCCTTGGCAAATCCTTCGAAGATGTCTAGCATCACTATGTCACCGAGTTTCATTTGTGCAAGAACGAAAGCACATGTTGCTCCAACATTCCCAGCTCCAATCACTGCTATTTTGCTACGTCCAACGGCCATCTATATCACGCCCGAACAGGCCATCCATACACAGGCCATAAGCGCGATGGTGGTGGTGCCAGTGGATACATCCTGAGCGTGGCATTGAAGAACCGACTTCAAGTCGGAAGGATTGTCGAGGATTTTCCTCTCAACACTGTGGATGTGAGTCAATGCGTTTGGGTGTGCCAGCAGAACCAGAAAGTGAGAATAGAGTTGCAATTGTACCTAATTCTGTGAAGAAACTCGTCAAGAGTGGATTCGAAGTCGTCATTGAAGCTGGAGCCGGAGCAAATGCTCGTCATGCAGATTCAGAATATGAGGCAGCAGGAGCAAGTATTGGCACCAATGAAGATGTGATGGGATCGGATATCATCATCGCTATCAGAATGCCTGATATCAGCAAGATGAAGGAAGGCAAGATGCTCGCTTGTGTCTGTGACCCGTTCAGGAATCCTGAGAATGTATCGAGTTCGGTCAAGGCAGGAATCACATTGTTCAGCATGGACATGATACCTCGCCGCCTATCAAGAGCACAAGCGATGGATGTCAATTCGAGTCAAGACAATCTGGCAGGATACAAAGCGGTCCTGATGGGTGCTGCACATGTCCCAAAGGCGATTCCAATGATGACTACCAGCGCAGGAACCGTACGTCCTGCAAAATTCGTCATCATGGGAAGCGGTGTTGCAGGATTACAGGCGATTGCCACAGCCAAGCGATTGGGTGCTGTGGTATATGCATCCGATGTAAGGCGCTCAGCAGCCGAACAGATCGAGTCGGTTGGCGGCCGCTTCATCGAGGTTGAAGGGATGGACGATTTCGAGGACGAGTCAGGATATGCAAAGCCGTTGACTCCAGAGTTCATTCAGAAGGTCAATGACACGGTATGTGAGGTGGCATCCGATGCTGATGTCATCATCACCACAGCGAGGATTTTCGGTAGACCTGCTCCAATAACAGTCCCTGCAAGCGCAGTTGAATCATTCAAGAATGGTGCTGTAGTTGTTGATATGAATGCTGATGTCGGCGGAAATTGTGAGTTGACTGAATGCGGCGAGGTCATCGAGGCACATGGAGTCACAGTGGTAGGAGTTCCTAACTTGCCGGGCACTCTAGCAAACACTGCCAGCATGTTGTATTCCAATAACATGACAACTTTCGTATCCACCTTGGTCAAGGATGGAGAATTACATCTCAACCTTGAGGACGACATTCTTGTTGGCGCTCCTGAAGGGAGTGACTTCCATGTCGCTGGAATGGGTGGAGTTCTGATCTGCTCTGAAGGAGAGATACATCCCAAACAGTCGCGTCTTGCGGAGGTGGTTGGATGAGTCTGACAATGGCAGCATTGATCGCCAGCATCACTGTTTTTGTTCTGGCGATTTTCCTCGGTTTTGAATTGATTTCTAAAGTTCCAGCTACCCTTCATACACCTTTGATGTCAGGTGCCAATGCCATCTCTGGAATCACCGTGGTTGGTGCTTTGATTGCAAGCAATGTTGCTTTCAACAATGGTTCTCCAGGAATTGCGGCTTGGCTAGGTTTCGCCGCTTTGGTAATGGCAACCATCAATTGCGTAGGCGGATTCATGGTCACTAATCGAATGTTGAGCATGATCGCTGGAAAGAAACGCAAGAAGGAGGTGGCCTGAATGGTAACTATCGACCCAGTTGTCTTTGACATAGGGTATCTGTTGTCAGCAGCCTTGTTCATCATGGGTATCAAGAAATTGAGCAGTCCAAGGACTGCACCTTTCGGAAATCAATTAGGCGCAGCAGGAATGCTGTTGGCAGTATTGGTGACCATGATCAAGATGATGATCGATGGCCATATTGAATGGGAATTGGTTGCCGGTGGATTGTTACTGGGAAGTATCATTGGAGCGTGGATGGCAATAAAGGTGGAAATGACCGGAATGCCAGAACTTGTTGCATTGTTCAATGGCTTTGGTGGGGCAGCAAGCGCATTGGTTGCTCTTGCAGAGGTATTGGCGAGAATCAAAGAGGGTGATGTTCCAACTGACCGTCTGAATCTATGGGCGATATGGATTGCAATCGGTCTTTCAGGATTGGTTGGTTGGATTACACTGACTGGTTCTTTGATGGCGATGTTCAAATTGAAAGGTGGATTTACTATTCCACTCACCAAGAAATGGGTCAGATTCCCCACTTGGGGACCGCCTTGGTTGAATGTGGTCAAGGTTCTATTGTTGATTGCTAGCCTTGCATTCGTTGTTCTTTCAGTAAGAGAACCAGAAAATACCCAATGGATCTGGGGACTGGTAATCAGCAGTTGTGTATTGGGCGTATTGTTCGTTCTACCCATAGGTGGTGCAGATATGCCAGTGGTGGTCAGTCTACTCAATTCCCTTTCAGGTATCGCCGCTGCATTCACAGGTTTCGTCATCAACAACAATGTGTTGATCATCGCTGGTTCGATGGTTGGGGCTGCAGGTCTAATTCTAACTTTCATCATGTGCAAGGCTATGAATAGACAATTGCTCGATGTGTTGTTCAAATCATTCGGCGGGACCGACAAGGAGCAGGTCACTCGTACCAAGGTAGGTAGTGACCCAGAGGAAGTCGCGATGATGTGTGATGGAATTGCTTCGGTCATCATTGTTCCAGGATATGGTATGGCTGTCTCTCAATGTCAGCATGCGGTCAAGGAGTTCGCAGATATGATGGAAGAGAGGGATGTCGATGTCAAGTATGCAATACATCCAGTAGCAGGTCGAATGCCAGGACACATGAATGTCCTTCTGGCTGAAGCGAATGTTCCCTATGAGCAATTGATTGAGATGGATGAGATCAATTCTGAATTCCCAGATTGCGACCTTGCGGTGGTAATCGGAGCGAATGATACTACCAACCCAGCCGCTCGTAGCGGGGAGGGTCCACTTGGTGGAATGCCAATCCTCGATGTTGACAAGGCCCGTTCAATCGTGATTATCAAGCGAAGTTTGTCTGTTGGCTATGCTGGTGTTGATAATGACCTGTTCTATATGGACAAGACGATGATGTTGTTTGGCGACGGAAAAGCGATGATGAACGGGCTGAACTCAGCGATTAAGGACTACTGAATCCCTGCAGAATAGTTGGATATCTTTTGATGTCAGGGAATTGGACATTGGATCGTCTTCACCATAGTGCTGATGTTATTGCCATTGTCGTATTTCGGGTGTGCGTTCAGGCGGTGGTGAAGCACATTAGACAGTATCAGTCATGATTGCTTGGGGCGAACCTTCAAGGGCGTCCCATTGGTCGAACGAGACTGAGGTGGACAGTATCAGGAGTCTGGTTCTGAGAGCACTGTTGGTCATTGCTTGTTCGATGTTGTTGATCGGCCCTGCCATCGCAAGTCCTGATGGTCCGCCTAAGGAGAATCTTGAGCAGCAAGCCACAGTTGATTTCGGCTGCACCTGTCATGGCGGTGGAATCGCATCTCCAACGGTCATCGTGAAGATCAGTGGAGTGCCACAGGCGTATGAAGCAGGTCAGACTTACAACTTCACCATCTCAATGTCTCATGAGAGCAATTCTGAGGGAGGATTCTTGTTGACGGACAGAGGTAGTGGAACTTTCACGGTTCTCGAAGGTGAAGGTGTGAGAGAGGCTGCAGGTGATCCTGAATCAGTATCGCATTCAGCATCTGGAAACGATTGGCTGGTCCCTTGGACAGCTCCAGAGAGTGATGTTGGCGATGTGCACTTCTCTTTAGTTGGTAATGCAGTAAATGGCGCTAATGGGGCAGATGAAGGAGATGCTTGGAATATTTTGACTTTCAG
>CAXRJY010000171.1:0-4479 GCA_964230915.1 Candidatus Poseidoniaceae archaeon
ATTGTCCCATCCCGGGCCACCCCCTCCAATCAACTCGTTTCCGGCAGGGTCGCTACTCAAGATGTAGCCAGAAACTACAGCACCCTGTGCTGCTGAGAGATCATTGACATAGGCTCGATAAATTCCTTGGGTAGCGCTGAGATTTTCCGGTACTTCCAATTGAACTGCGAAATGCTCACCAGCATCGGGGATACCATTCGAATCAACATCATCAATCCATGAGCGCCACAACATCATGGTAGCGTAATGGGGCAATACTGGAACGTCGCCAATTGTGAACTCCAACAATTGTGCCTGAGAAGTAGGCCTGTGATCCTCAAAGGAAACGCTACTTGCCAACAATACTGGAGCGAGTGAATCCGTAGTGAATGAATGCTCATTGGCGCATCTCCAGATTATTTCTTGAGAATCTCCTGCACTGACATTCAGAGTGAAAACTATCGGTTCACTGCTAGAAGGAACGAGTATTGGCAACTTAGCAATACCCTGACCATCAACAGTACCTCTTGCTGCAACCACCCCATCAATGTGCAGAACGACATCGACCTCATCAACCCGAGGAGTTTGCCAGGCGCTATCTTCAAAGCGCATCTCAACTCCAACTTCAACCCAAGTTCCTGTTCTGAGATATGGCATGGAGAAAGGTACCTTCTGCCCAGCATGATTCTCAATCCACCAATCGTGAATTTCTATATCATTCTCGATTCCATTCAACGGGCCTTCTCCAAAATTCTCGACTGCTGATAAGCCACGGATACCATCGTCCATGACCGGCCTGACGCGGATGTCTGCCCAGGTCTCATCATCCCAATCTCGATGTATTTGGAATCTATGTTCGGTGAATACTTCGTTTCCTTGGAAAGTAGCAACGGAAACTTCGTCTGAAAGATTAATCAGCGAATAATTTCCACTTAATGGAATCACACTTCCATCCAATTTCTGAAGGAAACTGACCCGCCCGCTGTCGGAGATGATATCGAACTGTACTCCATTCATGTTGCCACTGAATACCTGATGTCGCGCATCTACCTCGATCCAATGTTCAGAAGCCGACAAAGTCTCACTACTGTTCAGTAAATTCAAGGAAGTGGTAATGCTACTGTGCGAATTCTCCTGATTCAGAAGGCTAATCCGAACAGCACCGGGCAAAGCCATCTGCATAGCCAATGGTATCTGTAGTGTCGAGGCGCTACCCATCATATCAGATGCTACATCATTCAAACTCATCAGAAGAGGAGAGTCAGATGTGAATTCTACCTCAAATACCAAGTTTTGAGATATAGATAACCCTCTTACTAGCAGGTCTCCAGATGCGCTAGTGAATCTCAATGAAATTCTTGCACAATCAAGAATTCCATCTATCCAGATACTGCTTGAATTAACTAGTAGCGATGAAAGTTCATGAGTTTCATTTTCATCTAGAACAAGAAGAATTGGGCCCTCAAGGTCGCCCAATACTCGCTGGCCAATGGTTTGTCCATCAACGATTACTTCGACTTCTAGATTGGCTACTTGTGAAGTGATTGGCACCAATTCAAGACTGAAAGAGTCCACTTCAGTCTTGGGCAGAATGACTTCAAGATTCTGCGAGACAAAATTAGACAAGAACATCTGATGTGAATTAGCACCGTTTGAGAATCGTTGTTGATGTCCTAGCCAGCCAAGTGATGGATCGGAAATCTCCATCTCCTTTGCTCCATCATGACCAATGTCTATAGAGAGATCTTGCGGCATCCCCCCACCGTTCAAATCGATATTGAACGATTCGATGCTCCAGACTCCAGAAGTGCTCCTTATCTCGAACTGCAAATGCGACATTGGGGCAGGAAGTAAGGTCACTCCCTTGTCGGGGAGTGCTTTCCAAACATCATCAATATCATAGAATCCAAACTCCACATTTCCACTTAGTGTTATATCAGTGAATATGCGAGATGTCGGGCGTGCAAGGTTGAATTCAGGAGGCACAATCTTGGAGATTCCATTGCCGCGTAATTCACCGCTGCCTGAAACAGCAACCCAGCTACAATTCTCGAGATACCAACCATCATCAACAGGATATTGGATGAGCTCGCTTCGCCATCGACCCATCATGTTGATCGATTTTATCCAAGGAGAGCCACCACTACCCTCAGACAACTCTATCTTGAAATTGATTGAAGGGTGCTTGACCCAATCAATGGTACCGATATCGGCAACTAGGTCATCTCTTGCCTCAAATCCAGGAATCACAGTATTCAATGTTGCATCGAAAATACTCCAAGATATTGTGGAACCCGTAGGAAATACTCCTACTAATGACATCAGTCCATAGGGGCCAGGAGCAACTTGAATATCGGAATCAGTGGTATGTCCGAGAGATGGAGATTTCCACCAGCCTGCAGAGTTAGAAACGCCACTTACTGGAGTGATTTGCAGATCATCGATGTTCCAACCAGTATAGGTCACCGAACCATCAGTAGTTCCGATTCCAAATCTTATCTGAAAATCGGGGTTGTTAGAAATATACGAAGAGATGCTATAGGAGACTCTAGTGAAACTACTTTCAATGACTGTTGTGGAAGAGTGAGACCATACGCTATTCCAGTTCCCGTTGGCATCCTTGGCTTGGATGTATGCGTGGTCGTAATAATAGCTCTCAATTCCAATACGTCTTTGGAATGACATCTCCCATGAACCAGAACAATGGGAACAGTTGATGCTAGGGCTGGTTGCCCAAGAAGTGCTGGACAAGTAATTCGGGTAATTCCCATTGTAAGTATAGAGGGCATTACTGCCTGAAGTTGAACGGGGATTGGAAAGCGAGGAATCTTGGCCAACATACCAACCGCTACCAAGTGTCCAATGGCTTCCTGTTCCATTCTCAAAGTCGTAGGAGATGCCCAGCGGTAACACCTTGATTCCGGTGTCATTGTATTGGATGTTCTCAAAGTCCGCTCGACTGTCGTTGAAATCCTGGGTATCCTGCCATGACAACTCTTCCTGCCGCGGCAAAATCATCGGTTCCATCGACAAGGATAACGAATCAACGCTATGCCCGTCGGCAACTTCGACCTCATACTGACTACTCATTCCATTTGGCCACTGTGCAATATTCACAATTGTATAGCCTGGGTCTGAAAATGATGTTCCAATCTTCAGTTCATTCAATTCTTTGTCTCCTTCAACTGCAAAATCCGCAATCAAGGGTGCCATGCTCATCATAATCATCAATCCAACCAAAAATATCGGCCGGAGCGGTGTGCTACTTCGGTGCATGGGCAGAGCGTGATAACGTCAACGTTCTAAGGGACTTCCGTTCCAAGACTGTCCACTTTCACTATATTCTCGCTTCAGAAACGAATATCGGCCCAGAGGGCCGCCAACAATTCATGGAGCCAACGGTGGAAGAACTCAAACAGGCGGCTGGAATAGCTGCTGCGGCATACGTCAAAGATGGAATGAAAGTGGGTTTGGGCACTGGCTCTACGGTCAAACATACCATTATTGAACTCGGTCGACAAGTATCAGAAGGACTGCAAATCATTGGGGTGCCAACATCGGTTGAGACCGAAAATCTAGCGCTTGAATTAGACATCCCATTGGCAGATCTCGGTTCTATGAATGGTCTTGACATTGTCATTGATGGCACCGATGAATTCGACCCTCAATTCAACCTCATCAAAGGGGGAGGTGGAGCCCTACTAAGAGAGAAAATCGTAGCCCAAGCAGCTGGTTCAATGATCGTGGTTGCAGACCCTAGCAAAGAAGTTGAAGTTCTAGGTGCATTCTCACTTCCTATAGAAGTCACACAATTCTCATGGACTGAAACAAAAAGGCAAATTGAGAACATGTTTGAGTGCGAAGCAAGAATAAGAGGGGGAGATGAAGAACCATTCGTCACCGACAATGGAAACTACATCCTAGATCTACAATGTGGCCCTACTCTCAATGACCCCATATCTGCCGAGGCACGACTACTATCTCTAGCGGGTGTCTGTGAGGTTGGTCTTTTCAACAACATTTGCGACATTGTAATCGTTGCTTCTGAGCGGGGTATCGAGACCCTCCACAAGCCCGGACATGAATGATTCATTCAGGCATCCAACCCGCCAAGGTTTTGAATGAAATCCTCTCCGAGCGGATTGGGTCTGTAGCTTAGTCAGGTAGAGCACCTGGCTCTTAACCAGGTGGCCGCGGGTTCGAACCCCGTCAGACCCGCTTTGCTTGTTGATGCTGTTAGCGCGGGTCTGACTCGGTTTCGCATTCTGATGCTGAGTGATGGTGAACGCTCAACCCCCGTCAGACCAGAAGGTTTTTTGGACAGAATCCGGACGGGCAAGGCAATTTGTCAATTCCTTGAACGGCGTGAATGACTTTTTCTTCGGGATGAATTATTGTTTGAACGAGATTGGTTATTTCTTCGAGATGAGTTGTTGTTTGAACGAGAATGGTTATTCCTTCGAGATGAATTGTTGTTTGAACGAGATTGATTAGAATTAC
>CAXRJY010000172.1:0-6180 GCA_964230915.1 Candidatus Poseidoniaceae archaeon
TAGGATTTGAACGGGAGAATATCATTACACAGACTGGATGTTCTGTATCATCGAATGGATTTTCCTCAAGAATTGTGACCGAATGTAGATTCTTCATCCAATGCTTCAGGTCATCGAGGTCTTGAATCCCAGATTCAGGGACTATCCAGATAGATTCACTATATGTTTGAAGGACTTTCTCGATGGCGAATTTGAACATATCATCGAGAATGCCTAACATTCCAATATCGATTCCAGGAATTGCCCCAGGCTCAAAATATGACACCATTTCCGATTTCATTCGTTTTGCAGAATTCTTTGCCAAGTAAGGTGGATTCGTCAGTACGAATGCATCATCGTGCCGTTTCACAGTCTTGAGAGAATCATTCGGTTCACCCCAACCATTCTTTTTGCAGATATCTTCATCGATATCATATCCAATGGTTTTGTAATCAAAAGATGCTGCCACATCGAGAAGGTGCCCGTCTCCAGCGAATGGATCAACACAATGACTGTATTTCTTCTGCAAGGAAACGATGTGTTTCTTGATGTGAGGACGAAGCCAAATTTCGTCTTTAGTGAAGTATTGGCCGAGTTCCCGCTTGCTCTCGACTGCCATGTAACAACGATGATTGACGACCCTACTTGAAGATGCGCTGCCTCAAGAAGGTTTGAGACATCATGCCCTGCCCCCTCAAACGGGGATTCAATGGAAGAGGCCGTCCGTAGTGCTGCATGGTTCCCAAGCGGCATTGCAACTGGATTGGAATCTGTTGAAGATGCGCCAGAAGGTTTCTCAGGTTGGCGATTATCAACCACTTGGGGTACATTCAATGTGTTTCAAATCGAGGATTTTGATTGGAGCTCCATCGATGGCGAAGTCTGGGGTGAAGTTCCTCAAGATGCGCGAGTTTCGAAGTATGAAGGCACGAGTTTCGAACTATTGGCTAAGGATGGAGATTGGCGTGCTGAGCATCTACCGTTCGGCAATACTCTAGATGGATTAGAACTGCTGGGTGACCTCATTGAAATGCCATCTGGAGGTCTGCGCTTCGAGGGGAAAGATGTTCTGTTTTTTTGGAGGGGTGGAAAGAAAGGCCAGCCCTTGAGCAAGGCCCTCGCTGAAGATCCAATAGCGACCTGTAAAGCACTGGGGAGCCATCTTGGAAGAGTTGCGTCTGTAGCGATGAATAGTTCATCCTCTGGTAATGAGGAACGAGTTTGGAATGACCGTCTCAAGAAAATGGAGGACCGGTTGAAAACCAATACCCTGTGGCGAGCCCCGCACTCTCTCGATACAAGGGGGACCCTTACTCTTCGGCATCTAAGACCTGAGCACATTCGAGTGGTCGAAGACGGAATTGTTCTCGGAGGAATCTGGGGAGGCCTTGAATCGGTGCTGTTGGATATGAGCAACAAGCGTCCTGCAATTTCCGATCTAGGGGCCGCATTCACTTTGGTTCACGAGTTCTGCCCTCAGAATAATCGTTCTGAGGCTTTACGAATATTAGGTGAATCTTGGGTTTCTGAATCACCAGATGCAATTTCGAGCAGTCGTGCTCTTGATGCACATCGCGGGGGTTTGCAGATCTGGGTTTATGATGCGATGTTGAACAGGTTGATGATGGCAAGAGCAATGGATGAAAATGAGACGAGATTCATCGACCATTGGTTGGCTCAGGTCAGTACAATTCAAGCAGCGATGTTCCAAGCCAGAAGTTGGTCGGCTTTGGCATTGATGTGTTTTTCAGCAAGTGCGCTGGTGCCACTTGCTTGGCTATGGGGATACATGTCTGTAAGCGAATTGATACTCTCTCCAATATTTCTTGGAATGGGGATAATGTTACGGCAACAATATCGGAAACGTGCTCCATCTCCTTGGTACTGCCTCGCGTTACGGCGCTACGCGCCGCTAATACTGACTCACGACGCCTTCAAATGTAAAGCGCCGGTCGAAGGGCCGGTGGTCGTGGTGAAAGAATCTCTACCCATGCGTCAGAATAGTTCGCGTGCCATGCTGGTATTGCTGTTTCTTGTACCATTGATGCTATCTGGAGGATTAGTTGCTACAGCGAGTGAAGTTTCTCAATCAAGCGTACAAGATGACCCACCTGTAGGGCTGTCTCCAAATGAGACCTGGTCGTATGAATACGCCAATCATATCTATCCTTGGGCTGATGCAGATGAGGACCAGCTCCAGTTCAAGGCCTACCATGATTTTGATTCAATGCGAACAAGAATGATGTATCTTGCATCTCGCAATCCAGACATTGCTGAATTCCATGAAGGATTGAATGGAGGGGTCAACCAGCGAGGAGTCACCATGACCAAGGATTCCTACATGGGTTGGTTCTACAACAATCCAAGTCCTTGGATGAAGATCACTGGTGATGTCAGTGGAGGAGAATGGAACTCATACAACAATGATAACGGCAATTACGAAGACCGTCCAGATATCATGTTGGTTGGCAATCATCATGCTCGTGAATGGATGTCATATGAAGTGCCGATGTTTTTCCTCGAAACTGCAATCCATTACTATGGAAAGGTAGCAATTGACAATGATGGAGATGGTCGTACCGATGAGGACACATGGGGTGACAGCAATGGCGATGGACAACTGGATGATGATGGAGATTGCCTTGCACTGTTGACAGAATTCCAGGACAGCAATGGCGATGGAGTCAATTGTGGACCAGGTGATCGAGGAGTCGATGAGGATTTCTCAGAAGTGTGGATAACCGATTTGATCAACAGTCGTGAAATCTATCTGATTCCAATGCTGAATACAGATGGAAACATCTACGACCGTGAAGTCTACAGTGGTGAAGATGCGTGGGTGGACAGCCCAAGGAGTGGCTGGAGAAAGAATCTGCGAGATAACACCTACACTGGTGTCACACCGATTCCGGATATCGATGAAGACGTCGATGAATCATGCGATGGCGTCGACTTGAATCGTAATTATCAGTTTGAATGGGGAGCGCCTCTTGGTGCTACTGGGCCATTGATTCCGGGTGACTGTCTTGCAGGCTCTGGAGTGAACAATGACGTCTACAATGGGCCTGTTGATGATACCGACAATGATGGCGATTGTATTGGCCCACCAACTCCTCAGTGTGTCAATGAAGACCATGTCGACGGCAAGGATGATGATGCGGACGGTAAGATCGATGAAGATTGGTGGGGTGGCAATTCAGAGCCTGAAACCTTGTTCATCCAAGATTTGACTGAAATGAATGATGATGATGGTGATGGTGCATCTGAGTTTGCCGCGACCTTGACATGGCACTCTTTCTCAGAACTGGTTCTTTACCCATGGGGGCATTGTCAGAATTGTCAGACCACCGACCATGAACAGTTGATCTATCATGGAAACGTAATGGAAGAAATGACCGGATATACCAACATGCAGTCCTCGGACCTATACCCGACCACAGGTGATTTCTGTGATTGGCATTATGGGGTTCATAACTCGTATTGCTACACCATTGAGATCGGCAACAATTTCCATGAGCATCCTGATGATATCGACCACCTTGTTGACCTCAATGTCGGTGTTGCATTCTACATGATTGAAATCGCTGATAACCCAAGAGAGAGAGCAGACCTAGAGATCGCAGGAATGCCTCAGAAACAGCACATCATGATTCCTGAGAATGTATCTATTCCGGGGGATGGTCCGATTCCAATCGACATCTGCATTGACCGATTCTTCCCTTGGTCGAATCATAGTGACGTCAGTCATGTGATGTACCGCACCGTATCTCCCAACCGCCAGCAGAGTGAGTATGGGCCTAGAGAATGGAGTACTGAAAAATGGGCCAGTATCGGCTTACAGGATACCGAAGAAGGTTGTGAATTACTAGATGGCAGTAATGGTACAGTCATTAGAGCAGAAGTTCCAGTTCCCGACGACATGACTGGTGAATTGCATTACAAATCAATGCTGGGAACACTTTCTGGAGCATTTCCCTACACCTATCCTGCTGAGAGTCAATATCACGTTCTTGAATTTCCATATCGTGCACCATTTGGAAATTTTGCTTCAGGAATAATGCTGTTCATGGTGGTTGCTGCTGCCGTATGGGGCGGACTTGGGCTATCTCTGAGATTGATGCTCAAAGATCCTGAGGAAGAGCTCGAGAAACAATTTGAAGATTGAGGCGATTCGATGCAGAAATCAGATGAGTTCAGCGGCCGCCTAGGATTGATATTCGCTTCGATAGGCGCTGCTATTGGAACAGGAAACATCTGGCGGTTCCCAAGGATGGTTGGGGCGAATGGCGGTGGAACTTTCTTGATTCCATGGTTGATTTTCTTGTTTATATGGTCAATTCCACTGGTGATTGCTGAATTCGCACTTGGAAAGCGAAGTAGGACTGGAACCATAGGGACTTTCAGAATATTCGCAGGAAAGCGTTTCGCTTGGATGGGGTTGTGGACAGCGTGGATTTCAACTGCCATCGGATTCTACTATGCCATAGTTGCTGGTTGGTGCATGAATTACTTCCGGCTTGGATTTACAGGAGGCTTGACCAATGTCGATACTGCAGAGGTTTGGAATAATTTCCTTCAATCTGGAAGTCAGGTCATCTTATTCCAGTTCATCGTGATAATCATCACAGTACTTGCAATCTGGAAGGGTGCCAAGGCCATTGAGAAAGTGAATGTCATTATGATGACTAGTCTTTTCGTACTTCTGTTCCTTGCTCTATTCCTTTCACTATGGATGGATCTAGAAGATGGAAGTCTGGATGGTTTCCTCTTCATGTTCACTGTGGATACCAGTTTGTTGGCAGAGCCTAGCATCTGGATAAATGGCCTTTCTCAATCTGCATGGTCTTGTTCTGCAGGAATGGGTATGGCAATCACTTACGCCGTATACATGCGCAAGGATGAGGACACTGTACTGAACGCATTCACGATGGGCCTTGCTAACAACAGCATCTCCATCATCGCTGGATTGACAGTACTTTCTGCGATATTTGCCGTGGAGGCAGACCCAATCGCTACAGTATCTCAAGGTTCTTCAGCGATTACATTCCTTGCTTTGCCCAGTGTTTTCGCTCAAGCTCCAGGTGGTGCAATCGGTGGTTGGATGATGATGTGGGTATTCTTCCTTGCACTGACATTCGCTGCTCTGACCAGTATGATTTCAACAGTCGAACTTTGTGTTCGAAACTTCGTTGACCATGGATATGAGCGAAATCGTGCAGTCGCTATCACAGCCTCGATGATTTTTGTTCTTGGTCTACCTAGTGCCGTGTTGTGGATAAAATTCGATGCTGATGGAGTAGCGTTCCCTCAATTCCTTGAGGTTCAAGACCACATTTGGGGATATGGTTTGATGTTCAGCGGACTATTCATCGCTTTCTCTATCTGGAAGTATGGATACCAGAGATGGCGGGTTGCGGTTGATTCTGGAGAGGGTCAACCAGGATTCTCTGGTTATCTCAAACAAGGAGTGCCAGCATTCCGTGAGGATTTCATCAATACTGGAGACAATGACATATGGGTAGGACGTTGGTGGGACGTGATTATGTACATAGCATTCCCAGTACTTTTCACAGTTCTAATGCTCTCTTACTTCATCGACCTTGTCAACAATGTTGAGGACCCTTGGAATCCTGGCAATGCTCATGGAATTACTATCATCTTCCTGTTCTGGTTCGTTGTAGGAGCCTTGTTCTTGATCATCAACAAGTATCTGGTTGCTAGACCATTGTATCGAAATGTTCCCGAAGGCGCAGAATGTGACATCAGCACAGTGCCTGGCGGTGACGATGAACTCGTTGTTATCGTGGGAGAATCTGCACCAGGCTGGGAACATCTGACAGAACCCGATATCCTTGAAGCCGAAGTCGCTTGAACTCCAAGGTCCCAGCATTCGGGGAAGTAAGTCATCGATGGCCTGATGAACCACAATCTGCTGCAGGAGTTTGACCGAAATGCTACTGATTGTTGAAATTTTGATTTGGTCGCTGGCCATTTCATTGGTTTTGATACCCCTCGTAAGATGGTTCTGGAAGCGATGGGATTCTCCCAGCAAGGAAACCAAGGAATTTCTTGAGGAATTGGCTGCTGAAGAGGAGGAGCGTCAAGCTTGGATTGAGGCTGAACAATATGAAGCAGCCGTGAAGGAGGTTGAGAAGAAATGGACCAAGAGTCCAGAAACCATAGCGCCTACAGAATCGGAGA
>CAXRJY010000173.1:0-3082 GCA_964230915.1 Candidatus Poseidoniaceae archaeon
AATGCGGATGGGAATGATTTCGACACTCGCTGGAATTTCAACCAAGTGGATTTGAATCGAAACTATGACCATTATTGGAATACCTGCCCAACGACCCAGCCTGGAAGTAGTGCATTCAGTGAATCTGAAACTCTTGCGAATTCGAATTACATGAACACGGTAGTTCCTGATGCAGATCTCTATGTCACAATGCATACTGGAGTTTGGATTATGCTCTATCCTTGGGGCAAGTGGCCTGAACAACCTTCTGATTGGGAATTGTTCCATTTCATCAGAGATGATGTCCATGCAGACATCTCAGACATCCCCATCCAAAATGCAAATCAGGGACTATATCCAAATTGTGGAACCAGTAGGGACTACGGTTACGGTATCATGGGGTTCCCTACATTCACTTTTGAAACAGATGATGAGCAGTGGGCACCAGGCACTGTGGAGCCATTGTCTGATCGCTTAGGCGAAGAATTGGAAGTTATGCAATATCTCATTTCCAATGTTTGGCATTGGAGAGCAAGGTTACACATTCATGACTTGGTCATCGATGATGATAGCATATCAGCAACTGTGGTCAACAATGCAAGAGCAAGCACTTCCAACGCCACTTTGTGGTGGGTACCAGAAGGAGTTGATACCAACAACTTGAGCGTAACCAACGAATTGTTCGATGAATTCAACCGCAGTTTCACCTTATCCTCTGAAGAAGCAGTGATGATTGGAGACTTCTTTGCCGTCAATGCAACAAATACAACCGATATTTCATTCAATACCCCAGAGGGAGTTTCCGAGGACGGAACCTTCCTGCTGGTATACCAGAAACGCGTCATTGATTCTTCCATGGCCGTGGTAGAAGTGGTTCATGATGATGAAATATCTAACACCCCAACTGAAGATGATGAATGGCTTGGAGGTTGGGGGATATTCGACCCTACCGGATTCTTACTGGCATTGCTTGCCGCCGCATGGTGGGTCTCTAGGCGCTGATAATCACAGCGTAGTCTTGACAAGGGTAAGCATTCTCGGATGTTCAGGTCGAGATGATGAATGTCGAAGTTCAAGGAAATGGAAACGTTGTAGGCACACTATTGATGCCAGTGTTTGAGGATGCCTGTTCCATAGCAGATATGGATATGGATGGAATCGAACAATCACTCATCAATATGATTGAACATGTAATCAACAATGGAGATTTCAAAGCCAAGGCCGGCACAACTCTGACTATCCACGATCTAGCAGGAAAAGCCGTTCTCATGGGACTTGGTAAGTCCAAGGACTTCAACACTGATTCTGCTAGAGAGGCTGGTGCATCTCTGGTCTCCAAGCGCAGTAAACAACATGGTACCAATTTCACTGCTCGTCTTTCCTCACTCTCGGATGAACATGCAGCAGCATTCATTGAAGGAGCGATTCTCAGGGATTACAAGTATGACCAATACAAGTCAAAAGATGATGACGACGACGATGAAGGCGACCTGACCATCCAGGCACAAACGACAAACGATGTTGCTGCATTGTCTGCAGCTTCAAATGAAGCAGCTCAAATTGCTACTGGAGTACATCTAGCAAGAGACCTGGGCAATGCACCTCCAAACGACCTCTATCCAATGGCATATGCTGAACAAGCCATCTCATGGGGTGAAGGAAAAGACAATGTCAATGTGAGTGTCATCGAATATGATGAAGCACAGAAACTTGGGATGGGTGGTCTATGTGCCGTAGGAATGGGTAGCGACCGCAAACCATGCATGGTCACTTTTGACCTCAATCCAGATGCAGAGGGTCAGCCTCCAGTCATCGTCGGTAAGGGAATCACTTTCGATACTGGTGGGATCTCTATCAAACCAAGTCCAAGTATGGACGAGATGAAGTATGATATGC
Organism: Candidatus Poseidoniaceae archaeon; assembly: GCA_964230915.1. Lineage (GTDB taxonomy): Archaea > Thermoplasmatota > Poseidoniia > Poseidoniales > Poseidoniaceae > UBA226. Next base: position 1,876 of record CAXRJY010000173.1, read on the forward strand.
ACGGTTCTGCAACGGTCTTCGGACTCATGCAGGCTTTGTGGGCCAGCGGACACAAAGGTCACGTTGTCGGGATTTCCTGCATGGCTGAAAATATGCCAGCCAGTAATGCACAACGCCCAGGGGATGTCATCACGACCATGTCTGGCAAGACCGTTGAAGTTCTCAACACCGATGCTGAAGGACGCCTTGTGCTGTCTGATGGACTATGGAAGGCCGCAGACTATGACCCTGCATGGATCATCGACCTCGCTACCTTGACCGGAGCAGTAGTGATCGCATTGGGACATGAAGCAACGGGTATGTGGTGCAATGATGATGACCTGGCAAAGCAAATCCAGAATTCAGGAGATGCCTGCGGTGAACTCATCTGGCCAATGCCTCTACTGCCGGCCTTTGAAAAAGAAATGAAAGACAGCAAGATTGCTGACCTGAGGAATCTTGGCGGCACACGTTGGGGTGGCTCAAACACCGCAGCAGCCTACCTCAAGCAATTCGTTCAGACACGTGGCGAAGGAGACGACGAGAAACAGATTCCTTGGGCTCACTTGGATATTGCTGGAACCGCATGGGGTGCCAAGACCAACAAGATGGTCTCTCATGGGGCGACAGGAATCCATGTACGGGCTCTACATCACTTGATAACCAAGGATTGAAGTCAATACGGCGGCACTTGAATCAAGCGCCATCCATGCCCTCTAATTGATCCATGACTCCATCTGGAATCTGAGGCCCCTGTTTTGCCCAAAGAAGGTCATCAATTCGCAATACACTGACAGCAGAATCAGTTGCTCCCTTGAGTGCTTGACGAGTGATACGCAATGGCTCACGAATTCCTGCTTCATCCATATCCATGACCGAGTTTTCGATAAGGTTCAATCCCAACCAATCGGATTGAGATGATGTCTGAGCAGCAGTCAATTCCAACAATCTGGCTAATGAATACAGTCCTGCATTCTCTGCCAATACTCGAGGAATGACCTCAAGTGCATCTGCGAATGCCTCAACAGCCAACTGCTCTCTTCCAGGAATGGTTTCTGCATATCGACGTAGCCTTCGAGCCAGAGCGACTTGAGTAGCACCGCCTCCGGGAAGCAGTCTGGGTTCCTCATGCAATTGACAAGCGACACCAATGGCGTCTGCAAAACAGCGTTCGACCTCTTCCAACATCTCCTCACTGCTTCCCCTCGTTATCAGAGTCTGTCCAGAT
>CAXRJY010000174.1:0-4017 GCA_964230915.1 Candidatus Poseidoniaceae archaeon
CTGAACTCTGTGGGAAAACATTGGCCATCCGTGGCCCTTCGACAGTAACTCGTGTGATTATCGAACCAGACGTTCAGATGGACCATATCATGATTCAATCAATGCCGTGGTTGGAGGAAATCGTGTTGAAGGGACGAGTCACACAGATGGAAATCTCGAATTGCCCTCTCCTGAAAAGAGTCAGTGGATGTGGATTGTATCTGTCTGCACATACCAACTCGTATCAAGAAACTGGGGCATTGAAATTACGAGGATTCTGGCTGAATCTAGATGTCACTCGCAATGATTGCGACTTGAATTCCTTCATTCTATCAGAAGATGATGTAAATGATGCGGAAGACCTTTCGGGAAGAATCATCGTTTCTGATGATTACATGATGCAGTGCAAATGGGCTGAAGACTTCGATATTGACATTGAAGAGGCGGCCCTCGGACTATCTTTCAGACAACTGACTGACCTATGGATCAAGAATGAACGCAAGGCAAGAAGTGTCTTCGAAGATTGGCTTGACGATGAACGGCTCATTATCGATAGACGATATTTCGGTATGCGTATCGCAATGTATCTACTTCTCAATGGGCACAAGCAAAAGGCCGTTAGGGCAAGGAATCTTGCACTGACAGGAAAAGCGGGGCAGCAACTTGTCCCACAGAAACTGAAACCTCTGATTTCGAGCAACTTCCGTCGTGATATGGAAGTATTCGCCCCATATGACATTCTGGATGCAGAATTTCTAGCCCGTTCAATGCAGGACAGTGAAATGCCACCTGTTCTTGGAGACTTCAGCGATTCTGTTGAAGGTCAAAATTCAATTCTCAACTGGATGATCCTCTTGCAGGACAACCGGACGGATGACTTCGGCACTATGATTCTGGACATCTGCAATGAATTGGTCACCCACCTAAGAAGTGGGAGAGCCAATAATATCCATTCATTCAACTCATATTCCACCATCATCTCCATAATACTGTGTCTAGAAAACATGGAGAAGACTGATTTCCAGGACAACATAGTAATCAAACTCGCGGATGTAATAATGAACTTGCCACACGAGGCTATGCACAAGGCAGCGATGATCATTGCTCTGATGCAGATAGAAGACAAGCCTGCGCTACGCAAGTATCTTGGTAAACTGACTCCATTGTTGAATAGGGAGATGAATCAGGTAGTCCATCCTTTCCGAATCAGGGGAGTCAAAGCATTTGAGCAATTGAGAATGGAACGATTACGGCATCCATACAATCCATATCACCTGCAAAGGGGGTTGTATAGATGAATAGCCAGAAACTGCTAACGCTGTTGAAGAAATTGAACTCAACTCCACCATTGAGTGATCTGGGTTTTGATGACCTCATTGACGATTACATCAGTGAGAGTGAAACTGGGCATTGCCCTAGTATTGACGGATTACTCCGTATCGCTACTGAACATAAAGAGCATTTCCTATTGATCATGAATACTTGTGGCAGATATCACGACCAATTGTTATCAGGAGGTTTCGAAGGTAATCGCTACAATTTCAAATCCTTCAGAGTCATTTCCGACATCATTCAACAATTGGAAGGCATGGATGATTCCATGTTTGATGAATCAGTGATTGAATTTCTTGCCACCGTGATAATGAAACTCCCAGATACTGGAAAGGAACCGCAGTTTGTTGGTGGACACAAAACAGCACTGATAATCGCTCTGATGCAAGTGAAAGACAAACCTGTTCTTCGCAAGTATCTCGCCGAATTAACACCGATGCTGAAACGGAATATGAACAAGATTTCCACCCACTTTCGCATCTGCGGAGCTGATGCATTTCGACGAATTGGAATCAGCCATCTCCCACATCCATATCATCCGAATCAACTGATTGGAGGAATTTGAAATGACTGAAATAAGTAAATTGAAAACATGTGACGTAAGCGAAGCGAAGGACATTCTGAGCCTTCACCTGAATGCGATCTGGACGAATCCAGAAATGGCGAGCAAGTTACCGCCAATGATGCTGTGGGGACCGCCTGGAATTGGAAAAAGTACCCTGGTCAAAAGCGTGGCAGAAGAGGAAGGCATCGGCTTCATCGATGTACGTCTTGCACAACGTGAACCCGTGGATATCCGTGGACTACCTGTTCCAAGAGAAGACCGACAAGGAATCGATTGGATAGTGGCTAGCGAGTGGCCGCGTGAAGGAGTCGAAGGTACGCCTGAACGTGGAATTATTCTGTTCGACGAATTGACTGCTGCCGATGCTACTCTGCAAGTTGCAGCCTACGAATTCATTCTTGACAGAAGGTTGGGTGAACTCTACACAGTTCCCAACGGATGGTACATCGTAGCCGCAGGCAACCGTTCCACAGACAATGCTGTTGCGCGAACCATGTCAAGTGCTTTGGCAAACAGGTTCATGCATCTTGATCTCGGTACCTCTGCTGGAGAGTGGTGCGATTGGGCTACCGCTAACAAGCACCATCCCGATGTCATCGGCTTCATTCGATATCGCCCTGACCTGCTACTCGATATGTCAACACATCACGAAAGAGGTTGGCCAAGCCCACGTTCATGGACAAGTGTCAGCGACGAATTGCATCTGTCTGAAGAAATCGGTATGCCTGAAAGATCGATTGGACTCATTATCGATGGTTTAGTCGGGATTGGTGCTGGGATTGAATTCCAAGAATTCATAGATTCGAAGAGCCTGCTTCCCGATGTGAAAGCCATGCTGCGTGGAAATATCGAGCCTTCATTCCCCGAGCGTATGGACCAACAATGGGCCTTAACCACCTCCATTGCACCGATTCTCATCGCTGAAGAAGAACCTGATGAGATGTTCAACGGACTGTTTGACCTGTTCTCCATCATGACTCCTACTTGGGTACAATTGGCATGGCACGATATTGAAAACGTGTCAGAAATGAGAGAAGGATTGTACGATGCACTATGCGAATTCTCACGTTATGAGGAACTGGCTGACAAGATTCTCGGCGTATCCCAGGAGATAGACGCATGAGTAAGAAACCTCAACGAGAAATAGTGGTTGTCAAACTGAGTGATGATGACCAGTTACTCAAGAAGAAGGCCCTTGAAACATGGGACAGAGCGCGCTTGGAATTAGTCCAATGGCGTCCGTTTCTCGGTGTGATGGCCATGCAACTGGAGATAATCCCGGTCGTTGACTATCGTTGCAGAACGGCCAGCACCGACGGTAAGCGTGTTTTCTGTGATGCCGAATTCATCTTGAGCCAGAGTGAGGAAGATTCTCTCTTCATACTCGCACACGAAGTACTGCATTGTGCCTTGATGCATTTCTCCCGTGAGAAAGGAAAGATCGAACAACATCAGATGTGGAACTTTGCAATAGACCACGAAGTCAATGCGGTTCTGCAAGAAGATGGATTGACGGTTCCCCAAAACGCAGTTCTCTATCGTCAGCATCTTGGACTGAATGCAGAGCAGATCTACCAACTACTGTTGGAAGAGAAGTTGCAGATGCGCGGTGAATTGATGGATGACCACGAGATGGAGGGCGACTGCAAAGCCGATGGTGAATGCGATAACTGCTCAGGTGACAACGATGGAGATGGTCCTATCGAGATCAAGATGGACCCCGATTTCAATCCACGACGCAGCGATGCAGTGTGGAGAGAATGGGCAGCCAAAATGGCCAATGCAGCTCGCATCGGTAAGGAAAGAGGCGATAACAGCGCTGCGCTACAGCGAGTCCTCGACAAATTAGACCCATCCAACATCGACTGGAGAACTGTGCTGAAACGTTGGACTACACCATACATAGGTGGTGCAAGGACCTGGCTTCCACCCAATCGAAGATACGTGCATCAGGGTATCTACCTTCCTTCGCGTAGAGGTTGCAAAATCGAGATGGTAGCCGCCATTGACACAAGCGGAAGTGTTTGGGAACATGGCGTATTCGAATTCCTTTCTGAATTACAAGCGATTCTCAGTTCATTCGGAGAATACGAAATCACTGTTCTACAGATTGACACTCAAGTGAACGATGTCCAGGTCTT
>CAXRJY010000175.1:0-4743 GCA_964230915.1 Candidatus Poseidoniaceae archaeon
AAGAACTGATAACATGACCAGATACACAACTCCTGCTACAAGGAATTCCATCCAGAATGAATCTGAACGTAGGGTCCAATGCACGATCAACCAAGCAAACAATCCGAGGAATACTGAACGTGGCATTCGATGAAAAGAGACTAGGTCTTGACGCAATTTGTCATGATCCCTGTGAACTTGTGGAATGTGAATGATCCCCCACTTAGTCCAGTCGCGAAGAAATCTGAGCGCATATACGAGTATTCTACGTTCAATCAATATCCATTCCATCAATGCCATCAAAGGCAATACCAACAGAAACAATGGAGATGCAAGTAAAACTGCCACTGGTAGAATAATCAGTGCAGGTAGGAGAATGAAGTGATGAAGACCTAAGGGGAATAGAACGTCAGTTTCTATCAGGCGTACGCGTTCGTTGGTTATTCCCTTTCTACGAGCCTCGTCGTCAAGACGTTCCCGATGTCTGATCAAGGATTGACCACTATCCAAAATAGAACGAACCAATAATCGGTATTCCTGTTGGTCAAGTGTTCTACCGACATACATGTGCCAAACCAATCTAGCAGGAATGGCCATCAACAACGGTAGAGCAAGAATGCCGATTGCCCAAAGTAGGGATTGAATGTCGACTTCCTGCACATCATTGGGTCATCGCCATGTTTGATGAGGATATTGGAACAAGTGTCCGGCATGTGCTGAATAGACAAGGTTCATCCATACTCCAGCGCTGCAATGCCCATGGGGAGGATTGCGGTCACCGATGGGATGGCTTCTCAAGCCATCAACAGACTAACTGAAGCAGGGCATGAAGTCGTGGAAGGTAGTATCGAACAAAATCTTCTGGAAAACGGGTTCTTGTCGGATTTTGATGCCATCATCGTTCGCTCTGCAACTATTCTGAATGCATCTGTCATCAATTCATCCACAGGACTCAAAGTCATAGGAAGAGCAGGAGTGGGAGTTGACAATATCGATCTCGATGCTGCGACAGCAAATGACATTGTGGTAGTCAATGCACCTCGTGCCTCGACGCAGAGTGTTGTGGAGTTGACTATCGCCCACCTACTGTCTTCGGTACGCAAAGTGGCTGCTTCCGACAGAGGACTGCGTGAAGGAAGATGGGAGAAGAAATCGATGAAGGGAACTGAGTTGTCTGGCAAAGCCCTTGGATTCATTGGCTTCGGAAGAATTGCTCAAGGCGTCTCTGATGTAGCGGCAGCATTGGGCATGGAGATTCATGCTTACGACCCATATCTTCCTGCCAAGATTAGTCGCGGACTTGGAATCCGCATGCATTCTGATGTTGATGACCTGTTTCGAATGTGCACCCACATCACCATCCATTGTAACCTCAATGAAGAAACCCATCATCTGGTTAATTCTGACAGACTCGCACTAATGCCCGGAAGAGGGGTTGATGGAGTTCATTGTGGCAACCATCTAGTCAACTGTGCTCGCGGTGGAATCATCGATGAAGAGGCCGCATTCACTGCTCTTCAAGATGGCACTTTGTCCACACTGGCCCTCGACGTGTTCGAAAACGAGCCCGTCAAGGCAGACCATCCACTACTCCAGCATCCCGGATTTCATGGAACTCCGCATATTGGTGCTGCAACACTTGAAGCTCAGGCCAGGGTAGGATTGGATATTGCCGATGCGGTTAATGCCGCATTGAATGGAGAACAAGTAGAAACTCAAGTGAATCGATGAATATCTTGCATTTCCAAGAGGATCGATTGCAATTCAAAATACCGCCGTTCTAGGTCTTCAATTCGCCTATATGTCTCCAACACGATCGATAGCATCATGACATCCAGTGGTTCTTCTGATATCAGCATGGCTCCAGAAGTCTTGCGCTGACGAATCGCTCTCATCATACTATCAAATGCAGATTTATCAGGACCATCCAATATTAGTCGGTATGGCAACAACGATTCTATTCGACGCTCAATCCTTCCCTTCCATGTCAATTTCGCTTCAGGCATGTGATGAATCGCCAATGAGGGACTCTACCTTGTTTGCCCGTAGAGAGTCCGTGAAAGTGAAAGTGTTCTTGCACTGCACTCCCTGCAGACGATATGGACGGATTCATCCGATTGAAATTCACGCCGAAAGATTCTGCACAGATGCTCGCTGCTGCTGAAGCGACATTTGCTGAAATGAATACACGACGCACAACCAGGCATTTCTCGGATGAAAAGGTACCAAAACGACTCATTGAATTGGCAATCGAGTGCGCAAACACTGCTCCAAGTGGAGCGCATCTACAACCCTGGACATTCGCGGTCATCTCAAACCAAGAAATGAAACAACAGATTCGGGAAGCCGCTGAGGCTGAGGAAATCAAAACCTATGATGAGAGGATGCCAGAAGCCTGGGCCGAACTGTTACGGCCTCTTGGAACCGACCACATCAAGGAACATATCACCACGGCACCATGGACCGTGGTGCTGTTCAAGCAGAACAAACGATTGAGAGACAATGGAGAATGGGGGCCTACCTATTACGCAAGTGAATCGGTTGGTATAGCAGCGGGCATGTTCATCACAGCAATACATCGCATGGGACTCTGCACACTTACTCACACTCCCTCTCCAATGGGCTTCTTGAGAGAATTATTACAACGACCTGAGCACGAATCGGCAGTTTTGTTGATGCCGGTTGGATATCCTGCAGAAGATGCCATAGTTCCAGATCTGCAACGTAAATCTCTGGGCGACATCAGCGTATGGTTCGAATGATAATCGCATATCCTTCATTCTAAGCAACGCTCATGGCCAATGATGAAGAACGGCTGACAAGCGTTGATGGATATGGATGAAGAACGTATCATCATCCACTGCGACATGGATGCTTTCTTCGCTGCGGTCGAGACTCTGCATCACAACCTTGACCCCGAAGTGCCCTTGATTCTTGGTTCAGACCCTCAGAATGGTAGGGGAAGGGGGATTGTCTCAACCTGCAACTATGCCGCAAGACGATACGGAATACACTCGGCAATGCCTATCTCCGAAGCCTGGCGCAGATGTCCTGGAATGCCGATAGGTGATGGACTCTACATCCGCAGCACAAGAGGGCTCTATCGTAGAGCCAGCCGAAAGGTGATGGAGATACTCGCCAAAGAAGCAGATCGCTTTGAGAAAGCAAGTGTGGATGAAGCATATCTCGACGTCACGGACCGAGTGGGTGGTGATTGGGATGCAGCTTTGGCCTTGGCACGTAAACTGCAGACACGAATCATGCAACAACTAGGTCTTTCATCCAGTTTCGGAATCGGACCCACAAGAATAGTCGCCAAGATGTCCAGTGAGGAGAATAAGCCTGCTGGAATACATATGGTACGTAGTGGAGAAGTGACTGACTTCTTCGTTGACCGCCCCACGAGAGAAGTTCCAGGCATAGGGCCCTCGTCAGCCAACCGTCTGGCTGAATGGGGAATTGAAACGATGGATGAGGCATATGCAACAGGTGAATTGGCATTAGCGCGAGCGACATCAGAAAGATTCGCAAAATGGGCGATACGAGTTGTGGAAGGAGAGACCTCGAATCAGGTAAGCCCATTGCGCAGCAGGAAATCCATCGGTAAAGAACACACCTTTGACAAGGACCAGACCGACATGCAGGTTGTCATCGAGAGACTTGCCATCTTGATCGACAAGGTGGTTGACAGGATGAGGAGTATGGGAATCAGTGCAAGGGTGGCAGAAGTAAAGATCAGATATGCTGGCTTTGAGACACATACCAATCACCGTTCCATTCCTGTGGCAATGGACGAAGGAGAGATATTCCATCGCCTAGCACGACGTCTTTTCGCTCATAACTGCGACTTTGACAGACCAGTGCGGCTGATAGGTTTCAGAGTAGGGAGTCTAGAAATTCCAAGTACGAAACAAACTACTCTTGATTGGGAAGAAGAATAGTTCACTCAAGAGTGTGCATAGCAGTAAGAACTCCCGTGAATTCTACAAGTTCATCAGGAATGATGATTCCAGCAATAGGCTCCTTGAGTGAAAGACCTGAATCCTTCTTCGACTTCCAGACCATGCTATTGAATTCGATAACGCGAGGTGTCAATGAACACAATTCGGGGTCGGTTTCAATCGCAGATTGGGGGAATGAACGGACATCAACAGCGCTGGCATCATACAGCGTGGTAGAGATATGATGGGAGAAGAAGGGACATATTGGAGATAATTCAGACATGAAATATCGCACTATTATATGAATCGTCCAAGCTGCTGCAGTGTCACCATCATAGAGTCGAGTCTTCACCATCTCCAACCAATGACTTGGAAGAATACCAGTGCCGAAATTCTTCAGGCACTGAGTTGCGGAATAGATATCCAGTTCTTCCCACGCATTGGATACAACAGCCATGTTCTGCGCGAATTCCGACAATATCCAACGGTCCTCCACACGCAGATCATCAGGCACTGCTTCGAGGTCCTCGGGCACATCGAAAAGGCTGGCGAAACGAGAAACGTTGAACAGTTTCATCAATACTCCGAAATATTTCTTCTCAATCTCTTCAGGATTGATGTGGAAATCATCTCCAACCTGTGCATCACAAGCCTTCCAAAGACGGAAACACTCGCTGCCAATCTTGTTGGCTTTCAATTGCACCTGTTTGCCATCTGGACCTTTGACCTTCCATGACCCCGTGCGCCCATCTGCTCCACATTCAAGGACCGAATCGGCATCGAGACCAGTGCCTAGGGACTTACTCATCTTACGCCCCCAAGG
>CAXRJY010000176.1:0-10235 GCA_964230915.1 Candidatus Poseidoniaceae archaeon
AATTGGTTACCCAGCATAGATAATTTCGTTGCTCTTTCCACTTTGCTCACTGGACTCCTTTGCTTTGGTTTGTTGGCTGCTTCAGTCAACATGGGTCAGCCAAGATGGTCAACAGCATGGTTGTGGGACATTCATCTATTGATGCCCATTGGCGCATTGTTGTTCTCTGGCGGCGTCGATGCCATAGGTGTAGTTTCAGTCTTGGCAATCAGTGGAGCGGCATGGGTCAGTGGCGTATTGGAGGAGCGCCGCTCTTGGCGAGTCATAGGCTTCCTCGACCTTCTTGCTGCTTGGGTCATTGCAGCATTGGCGCTGTCGGTTGGAAAGATAACTACTGCATTGCTGCTACCAATGCTGCTCGCATCAGTGATATTGTTGGGAATAGTGACTTGGTTAGGTCAATCTCGAAGTGAGAGATTGGCTATTGATTGAGCCGAGGCGTCAGCATTTCCAAAAGAGAATCCATCAACTCACCCATCTCTATACCAGTTGTACGAATACTGATGCTCGTCTTGGCCTGCGTTCCAGAATTTCGAATGGCTACAGCACAGATCTCTCCATTTATCTCGCCCTTCATCAGTAAAAGGTTTGATTCACCATCGACCGTTTCTTGAGCCCAGTCAGCATCAGGATATTCTTTCCTTATCATGGAAATCACGGCTTCTGCATTCTCGTTCTTCCCATCCCACTTTGAACGAATACTTGGAGAAATTGAGCGCCGTGATTTCCAACCCGCATCAAATGAATCGTAGTCTCGTAATTTGCCTGCAGCACAGATAGTTGCTATGAGAGTAGCAATTCCATCACCCACCAACGCCCAATGCTCCGGATGATTTGGATGTGGAGTAGTCAGTAAGATATGCCCAGAATCTTCACCCCCAACATGGAAGGGTTCGATATCTCCTCGCAGTAGATTTTCGGGAGACCCAACTTCAGGCTTCAGAGCAGAAGCCAACCATCTATCTCCTACCGCAGTTTCAATCAGTTGAAGGCCAGCATTCAGTCGTTGCATACTGTTCAACAATGCCAGATCCGATTCAATTGAAGCAGCCACCTTTCCTTGGAGTGAATCAGAATTCAGAATTGCAGCATTCACCAACATATCGAGTATGTAATCTCCGTCTATCACATCGATTCCAGTATTTTCATCATCGACCTTGATGCAAAGGCAGCGGTCTCCATCGCCATCAAGGGCAGCAGCCAGTATCATCCCGGGTGTCCAGTTTGAAGTAGCATATCTTTCTGCCAATCCGTCAAAGAGGACATGCCCATGTCTTGTTGAGGTCAATTCTTCCCATGTCATCTGGAGTGTAGGAGAGATCTCTCCAGCGCCACAGCCATCATTCAACGCAAGACAATCAGCACTCAGCTCAATCGTCTTGACCAATTCATCACTTAACCAATCTGCCAGCCAATTGTGAGCGATTCCATGCGATGAATCAAGTAACAACCCATCATCTGGAATCAATCCCTGCAGAACTGCATTACCGAGATATCTATCTTTCAACAAGATGAGCCGAGAATCCAAATTGACTCTGTGGATGAAAACCCCATCGATTTCAAAATCTGGTAATGCCAACACTTCACGTTCATCATCCTCAATCTCTCGTTCTTCGTTCGCTAGTTGGTGAATCAGTTCTTCAAGCTCTATTTCTGCATCAGGAAATGTCTTGTATCCATCTCCGTCAAAGATCTTTATTCCACTATCTGATACTGGATTATGGCTAGCAGTTACCATGCATCCTGCATCTGAACCAGTTTGTAGTACACAAGCATGTAGGCCAGGAGTTGCACATTCGCCAACCCAAATGACCGTACATCCACTCAAATGAAGGCCAACCGTCAGTGCCCCAACCAAGTCTTCGTTCAATGGTCGAGAATCCCATCCTATGACAATCTGAGAAGTTTCATCGCCTGTTGGCCGAAGCCAGGTTCCAAGCGCTTCTCCAACCAACTGCAATAAGCCGGGACTGAATTCACGTTCATCGGTCAATCTTGAAATTGCACTTACATCTCTTAGAGTGGATGGAATTGCCAATCCTCTGATGCCATCAGTTCCAAACAAATCCCCCATCTCCTCACCTCAGTGAAGAACAGTGCCTTCAGGATGCACACCAGTCACGGTGCTGTTAGGATGAGTCATACAGCCTTTGGCAAGAATCACGCCGGGATTGGTGACAGTATTACATCCGAGTTGAGACTCATCTCCGACGAGTGCCCCAAATTTCCGGAGTCTTGAACCCATTTTGTTAACTCCTGATCTGACAATAACTTCACCACCATCATTGCGTAGGTTCGAGAGTATCACTCCTGCCCCAAGATTTGCTCCAGTGCCAATTACTGAGTCGCCTACATAGTTGAAATGAGGTGCTTTTGCTTTTGGAAGTAATACTGAATGTTTGATTTCCGAAGAGTGACCGAGTAGAGCGCCCCAGCAAATCCACGAAAATCCTCTGACGTACGCTCCATGTCGAATAGTTGCATCAGGTGCAATGTAGCATGGGCCGATGAAGTGAGCACCAGGTTCAATATTTGCTCGTTCATCAATGTGGACAATACCATTTGTTTCATCTACTGTGATACCAAGCCCCTGAGGGACATTGGAACCCAAAGCCGAAAGCAACGCCTCCAATGCCGGTACAAAGCTCCAGGAACTCTCTTTGTCAATGAATGCCCACGGCTCAATATCCCATTGTGGTAATACAGGGATTTCACCGCGTTCAGTCTTGTCCCATTCCTCGAACTCAGACGCCATCCAAGGCCACAATTCCTCAGCGCTGGGCATGAACAGCTCGTCGCTCATGCCTGTTGGCAGGGGGCCGTAGCCATTGAGGTTGCGTTCAAGCGACAGACCCGGCACTCAGCGTATAGATGCGCTTGCCGGTACGGGGATCTAGTTTGTACGAGATCTCCTTGATATGCCTGGGGATGAAGAAACCGACCTTTCGGGCGGTCAATCCATGGTTCCTCATGCGTCTGGTGTTCGCAAGGTGGTCAACGATATCTGCTGCACAACACCCTGGGCGGTCAGCGACGTAGGCGATTATTTCCGCCTTTAGTCTCTGAAGTCGCGCCTTTTTCTGGCTTCCTTCTCCACGTTCTGTGGTCATCAACCAATGCTATGGGTGTAGGGGTTATAGCGAAGGGTTGGGACCTCCGTGGGACCCCCAAGATGCGGTGTATTTTGCAACACCTGATGTGTGTCAAAACTTGCTTTTTCAGTCAATATCAATGATTTCATTCCAGATGCCAGCACTCCCTCTTCTGAACATTTCATCATGGAATTGGCGTTGTTTGATATGAGCACAACGGGCCAATTTCCCTCTATTATCATAACATCCTTGTTTCGTGAACAGTATTGCTTTAATTCCAGATCTTTCGATAACGGGGCCAGTACGAGGAGGAGCTTCTATCAATACACTTTCAATTTCCCCATCCCATGAAACTTGAGCAGGTTCTGGAGTAGAGATGGCATCACCAAATTGAATGGAAATCTCACCTTCAGCCAATTTTGCCCATCTCCAAGCAGTTCCACGCCCATCATTGAGCCATTCGGTCATGATTCTTGCCTGCTCTTTGTCAGCAAACCCGACCCAAGTCCCCTCCCACCAACCTTTGGTACGTGCAAGAGTGACGTGGTGGATACCAGGTCGCACCTCTCTTCCATCTATCACATCGGTCCAAACCCGGCATATTCCATCCATCCTGATTGGGATGATTGGCATACCAGAAATTCCAAGATCCACCAATCTGTATGGATTTGCTAATTCTCCACAGAGAAGAAAAGGAGTACGTTCCTCCATTGCACTCTTCTCATTTACAGACAACCATTCACCGAGTTTTATCTCCCCATCTTCGAGATATACTTTGCATTCAACCATCCAGTTTGCTAATTCCTCAATCGAAATTTCATTTGAATCTTTGATTTCTTCATTCAATTCAATACCATGCATCATCTGCATACTTTGTACCCAAGCAACTTCTGGAAAAGGTTCAGGAGAACTCGCTGCACTCCATGGCCATGCTCGCGGAGAAGAACCTTGCATGCTGGACCCAACCCGTCAGAGAATACCATTCTTGCGATACTTGGTTCAAAGAATGAAACGCGGCAAATGCATAGCCATTGTTGCATGGCTGACGAAACCTACCAAGGCACCTTCAGCATCAACAACTGCTAATTGATTCAAATCATGGGTCAGCATTAATGCACCAGCCTTCAGCAAAGGTGTTGACAACCCTACTTGCAATGGAGGGATATTGATCAATTGCATTGCTGAAGTCGCCATCATCCAAGCCAGATTACCATTTACAGCCTTTCTGGAAGTCAATTTCAGAACGTCTACCGCATGGATTCTGCCAACCGGAACTCCGTCATCATTGATGATGAAGACGTGATCCCAATTCTTTTTGATCATGGTCTCAAGAACTTCATGGACAGAAGCACCATCATCCACCGTCTGTGGACTTTTCATAACGCGTCCGCAGGTTAGACGAAGAACTGCAGCCTTTGCTCCAGCACCACCAAGCCCTGAATTAGCGGATTTTTTCCTATTTCGGGTCTTTGCCATGTCGCTCCCTCAGCGCCCGTCGCTTCCACCACCCTCTTTGAATGCTTCTCAGAATAGAATCACAATTCTTCTCAGTATTTTTTCAAAATGCCTCGCCAAAAGACTCATTTTTCAATGCCGCAAGGAAGTAATATGTCGGGGCTGTCAAGAGAAGTCATTGCAGCGCTTGCTAACATGGATGAATATGAGCGCTTACTCGCTGCTGAAAACATATCGCGGGAGCACAATCTCGAAATGAATGCCGTGTTGAATATGGTTGATGAATACCTCAAAGCAGTAGCAACTGGGCAGGCACCACAATCAGAATCGGTTCAGAACATCACCGCTGAAAATTTTGTCACTCCGGCTCCAGATGGCGTCGAGATGCGAACACCAACCACCGCTCAGCAAATTAGTGATGCGCATAGATATCGGATGAAATATGACCCCAGTGCAGATTCACAGAGCAGAGCACAGGAAGTCACTGAAGCGATTATCTGTCCACATTGCAAAGCCCCATTGGGAATTCCTAGTATCAGGCCAATCAAGGTCAGTTGTCCAAGCTGTATGATGGAATCAACATTTTATGATTGAGGTTAGATTCCCCAATATTTCTCTCCACTGGTTTGTCTTTCCTGTAATCCTCTGACGATGGTCATCGTTAACCAAAGAACAGCTAACCAAGCCAAAGGCTCCCCGCCATCTTCGATGATGGTGGCCACATTGAATTGGTAGGAGGTTCCACCCAGTACATTGATTGCGATATCAAGTGCTTTGTCTAAGAATGAATAGATGACCATTGCAAACGCGGCCAGGATGATCAATCGTCCACTGAATGAACCCTTTCTCAATTTGAGAATCATCAATCCAGCGGTGGTCAGTAAGAAGACAATGATTATCCAAGCCAGTGATGAATGGATGGCCGAAAGATATGCTACGGCTCGACTATCTCCGGCACCGATACTTCCTGTGTATTCTGCCCATGCTTGAGCAACGGCAAAAATAGCAGCGAAGACTGAACCGGCCCAAAGCACGGTTGAGAACATCGCAGCATCAGCATTTTCACGCATCTCCGCAATTACTCTACCCACGGTATTTTCCATTCCGAGCCCTTTGGCCAAAAGATAGAATCCAAAGAAGAATGGCAATCCTCCAATCAGTAATGCCCCAATCGCATCAGGCAGCATTATTCCTAAACCGATGATCATCATCACTACAGCGATTGGAACCAGCATTTTGGCTCTCCATTTCGGATCTTCTAATGCTTTGACGATGTAGTAGTATGTGCCTTCGATACCCTTTGATTGCTTGACAATTATTTTCTGTACATGGTCAATCCTGACTTGGCTTTGGAGAATTGGAAGTACGGATTCATCTTCTGCTCCATCAGTGACTAGAATTGCTCTATCAGGTTGGAATTCAGCAACTACTTCTTCCAATTGGGCAGCAATCGCTCTGTCTGAACGAACCCCTACTTTTTCGTCTCCAGTCAGAATCGCTATTTCGACATCGTCTCCACTTTCAGAACTTTCAGCCAATGTATCATGCTGATTCAGTGCACCGAGAATTGCATTGGTATCGCTTTCTTCAGGGTCAGCGATGCCGAGCCGCAATGCCGCAGTCAAAACCTGCCTTCTTCCTATGACAGGCCCGCGTATGGCAGCCTTTGACCCTAAGTCGTCGTCTCGGTCGACAGTAAGAATGAGCGTACGGGTCATCTTGTCCACCTCCTAGCAACGGGTTATGTTGGTGCAGAGAAGTTCCCCCTTCATGAACCATCGCGCGAATCGCTGTTACCATCACCGGATTCGACCTCCTTTTCATTTGCGTCAGAATCTCTGTTTCGTGAACGTTGTTTTGCTCTGAGATATTTCAGCGGATGATCCATCCACGGCTGGTCACACAACCTGTCTTCACCTGGTTGAACAGCACAGCGAGCATTGAGTTTCAGTTTGCCACAACCAGCAGGAGTATATTCACGGTCATATACATGGCCGACTTGATATGCAGTTGTTTCAGAACTGAAATCCGGCGCATTATGGAAGAACTCTACACAATTTTCTGGAGGTAGGCCAATGGTACTGGCCATCGAAGCGAGAAACAGTCTTCCAAAATGATTGACATTCACTCCTTGGTCCAATTCCGCAATGGCTTTTTTCATGCATGGCGGCCAATCTTCAACCTGTGCGCCGGTCAATTCCAGATTTTCATCACTCTTGTGTTGAAGAAGACCAACAACCATGGTTGTTGCTTCTGATAATCTCAAGACCAATTCATCAGTCATGCTCTTGGCTTTCATACGAACATCGTTGAGTATCTCATCCTTGATGCGTTGACGCAACAATCGAGCTAATTTTGCTTGACTTGAGTAGTTCACTTCGTCATACAGTGTAATCCATCCACGTTTCAACTCCTGATTTGGTAAGCGCCAACGTGGACCTGTTATTCCTGGTACCAATTCAATGAAATCTGACATACCAATTTCCCAGACCACTCCACCTCTGTTTTTTCCAGTACCAATCAATACACCGTCTTTCTTTCGGACATTCGAAAGATAGGTCATTGCCACTTTTTCGATGGTTTGAACATCCGCCGCCAACAACCTCTCAGCCCGCTCCGCTTCAGCTTGGGCCCATTTTGAGAGAACGATATCTTGGTCACAAGCCATTGCTACCATTCGGGCATAAGTGAAACTGATCGCCTCCAGCAATCGCCCTTCAGGAGTATGGATGTCTCTCATGGCCATAGCATCCACTCCACCTTGGTTAGCGATAGATTCCACCAATCGCAATCGCCCTCTGCGTCGCGAATCCTCCATGAAATCTGAATCGATCAAAGTATCCAGGTCTAGCCCCTCCTTTTTTGTCAATTTCTGAATCCAGGGAGCCGACTGTGGGAGGAATGGATATCTTGCCAAAGTGACCTCGTCCTCAATGGGCGGCACCTCCAGTGGCAATGGCATCAAACATCATTCGCGGTCGAGGGTTCTTGAATCAAGCGACTATCTTTCTAACAGGATATGAGTGGGTTCATGGCCGAATAGGTGTTGCGGGAAGCGTGTCCAACCTAGGTGTCATGCGGCAATCCCCTTTGTTTGCTATTCAGGACAAGGTACGTTTGGACTTTGGATGGGACCTTGAGAAAGACCGCTTCAGTATCCATTCAATGCTAGAAGAGTTGGCAGCATTCAAGAATCCCCAATGGAATGAAGAAACACGCTCAGAACATCTTCAGCAGATTCAAAGCAAGTTACAATCGGCAGAAACGGTGGTGATTATCGGTGCCGCAGTTGAAGCAATAGAACTGGAGTCCATGCTTAGCAAAGAGTCTGTGATAATCGCGGCAGATGGTGCAGTAGGCGTATTTTCAGAATTGATGGATGCAGAGAAAGGTTGGTCCAGACTTGCAGCCGTAGTTTCTGATGCTGATGGCTTTCCGCATTTGAGAGAAGCCATCAATAGAAGCCATCCAATCTTCTTGCATGCTCATGGTGATAACGTCAATGAATGGAGAGAGATGTTGAAACTCTGCAATCAAGATTCATCGCCTATAGTATTGACACATCAATGCCCCGAGGTTCTAGAAGGCGCCATCAATCCAGGTGGATTCACCGATGGCGATAGAGCGATTGCTTTGGCGCTTCATCTTGGGGTCCCAAAAGAACGCATTTCACTTTGTGGATTTACAACTCAGCGAATAGGTCGATGGACTGGGCAGACCGAGCCTGAGAAAAAGATGAGAAAATTGAATTGGATGGCCAAGGTGATAGAATATTCAGGCGTCGAGTGGGGTGAAAATCATGGACTCTGATATTGAGGATAAAGATGCAGAAGATCAGAGCGTTTCAGATCCCGTATCAGTACTCGAAGCCAAGCGAACACAACAACAAGCGATATTATTGATGTTGTTCATGATTGTAGGTTTGAATTCTGCTTGGATGCTCGCCCAGAGTCAGACCAGCGATATCGAAGTCAACCGTCCCGGTGCTGGACAAAGAATGACCCATACATTTGAGGTTCCAGATATGATGTTGATGTCTAAAGATGTTCCAGTAACAATGGATTGTGAATTCACTTTTGATGAAAGTAAGGAAGGGAATGATACCAATGTCTCTTGGAGAATATTGGATGTAAGAGGAGTCATGATTCATGAATGGTCTGGAGAGGTTGGAGATGATTGTGGGGCTGAATTTTCTCTCAGCCCAGGTACTCATAGGGTCTCATCTAGTATTCCGTATGCCATCGATGCTGAACAGACCCTTCACATGCGAGTGTGGAAAGGCCTTTCGATGGAAGGTCACATCATTGCAACAATGATGGGTTTCCTGTTTCCATTACCAGCCATCCTTGCTTCAAGAAGGAGAGCTACTAAAGCCATCAGAAGCGTTCCTTTGGCGCGAATGCGCAGTCTAGAGGATTGGCAAGAGATTCATCGTGAAATGGAAGCGATCGACCGTTCTGCTGCTGAGATTCATGATCTTGAGCCTTTCATTGGTGGAACAATTTCGATGGAACAATCATCGCTTCCAGAGCCCGTGGTACAGGATGAAGTACCTGACGCCAAGGATGTACCAGATATTCCGAATATCGACCAGACCGAATTGATAGAGGATATGGAGCGAGACACCTTGTCAGGTCTTGAGGATCCATTAGCAGCAGACAAGAGAATCAGAAAGGTCGGAGATATCTACGATTTGATGAAGGATGATTGATCAGAGCTTCTTGCTGCTGTCTCCGTATTTCTCCCACTGTTCCTTGGTCCAGCCACCAGGTACGTCTCCATCATCATTGATGACATTCGGCACAAGTCTTTCACCGGCGACAATATTATCGTAATTATATCTGTAAAGAGGCCTCCCAATCCGAACCATCGCATCTGGTTTCGCAACTCCAAACAGGAGGATTGCCAAGAAACCGATACCCCCTCCAATGATTGCCCATTCCCATGGGATGATGTCGAAGAATCCCAAGGTAGTAATCACCACCACCCAAGGACTGGCCATTATGATGGCGACCATGGTCGCTTCATTCACATCTAGGTCCTTTTTCGAATAATCATCTTCAGATTTTTCAATTCTGACATCATCCGATGTTTTGGTTTCTTCAGGTCCAGCCTTCCCCCGCATCATTGTTACACGTTCTCTATTTACAGCAGTCATCAGTCTGAATGAAAACAGCACACCTATTAGAGAAAAGATTGTTGGAATCATTTCGAGATAAGCAACTTGCGATTCTACTCCCATCATGAAGATTAGAAGAAAGGAATTTGTGGTTGAAAAAAATCCAATTGAAACTGTAGCAGCCCAATCTTTCGCTCCTCTTAAATCAGGTAGTCTAAGCATCAAGAATCCAGCAAGAGCCACAGACCCTATAGCTGGCCAAATTGCATTGAAGAGGATAAATTCAGCACTTCCTTCATAACATCCATCATTTTCACTGATTATACATTCAACCATCAAAAAGGCAAAGAGAGAAACAAGTCCATTCGCTAATATGATTATTGCCAACCACCTTTTTGAGATTCGCACATCTAGATTTGTTGCAATAGAAAGGCCTTCCTCAACATTCACTCCCTTTCTTCTTTTCAATGCTGCATCTAATTCAATCAATCCCCAAGAGAATAGAGCGATTCCGTAGAGTATGAAGGCAGGAGGGATTGAGATGAATGATGCAGCCATGTATTAGCCCT
>CAXRJY010000177.1:0-5408 GCA_964230915.1 Candidatus Poseidoniaceae archaeon
CTGATTGCAAGAACTTCATGATTGATATTGATGGGACCATCTGTGAAGATGTTCCAAACGAGGAACCGTGGCGAATGAAGGATGTTGAAGTGTTTGAAGGGGCGGTAGAGACGATCAACAATTGGTATGATGAAGGGCACGTGATTACTTTCTTCACAAGCAGGACTGAAAGTCATAGAGAAGTGACAGAAGAGTGGTTGGATAAGAATGGCTTCAAGTATCACTCCATCCTGTTCGGAAAGCCAAGAGGAGGAAATTACCATTGGATTGACAATCATACTGTCAAGGCATCGAAATTCCACAAGAACTTCACCGATCTGGTTAGAAAAGTCCGAGAGATCGAAGTATTTCCAGATGAGCCTGAATCAAGTGAATAGATCAGCACCCAATAGTGGAAGCAAAATACTGGCTTCACCTTCAACACAGACATTCGGAGCTTCAGGTCTAACCTTACCCCAGGATATTGCCTCGCGAGGACGTGCTCCAGAAAGACTTCCATCATATTCTGGCGCAGTGGTGAGATACACCGCAGAATCCAAACCCTCACGGTATTGATTCCACCAGATCACATGATGCTTGGAAATCCCCCCACCAATCATCACAGCATTGGAAGTCTCAACTTCCCATGTCAAATCGGAAAGGATCTGTTCATCTGCCAATGTATCGATATGGAAATCTCGATATTTCTGCCTGAACATGAATAACTGCGCACCTATACTACCATCAGTGATGCCCGGAATAACGACTGGAATCTTATGCTCTGCAGCCCAATGAATGAGAGTGTCTGGTGTGCCGATACGCTTCCCAAGTTCCCAGACCAGTTGTACGCTACCAAATCCTAACCATAGTTCAGTGCCGGACTTACCTGTCTCAGCCATCCTATCCTCACGTATCTGTTCAAGTACTGGCATGACCATTGCTTCAATTATCTCGCCGTAGGAAGAATTTGGCACCACAACGTTCCCTAGACGCATCAATCCAACCTCTCCAAGTTCGACATCGTCTAACTCAAAGGCTCCATGATAGTAATGCTCGTATGCCCTTGCAATATCATGGTCAAGTGTTCCACAGGTGGTTGAAACGACATTGAATATGCGACTCTTGATTGCTTCTACGAAAAATCCACGAGTGCCAGTAGCGCATAGACATGCGGGAAATGAAAGCCAATTCAGAACCTTGGAAGAATCATGATCTACATCTTCAATCTGCTTCCTCATCATCCGAAGAAGGTCTCGGGCAGTAGCTAACTTGGTAGCAGTGAATCCACCGGCTTTAGCCATCTGGTCAATCAATGGACCTGTGTCACCAGCAGTTGTGAAGTCATAGTCCACAACCGGCTCATCGAATGACTCAGGGTCTAGTGCCATATTGCCTCGCCAGCCCGCCATCCCGCATGAATCCTTCCGGTAGCGCCTGAGACTCAGATCTGCGACTCCAGTTCGAAAATGCGGTCCCTCAATGCTGCTGCCTTTTCAAAATCCAACATTCTTGCTGCTTCCTCCATCGAATCCTTGAGTTTTCTCAAGAGTTTGATTGTTTCATCAGATTCCAATTGCAAATTAGATTCTTCAATTGGAATATCTTCTGTGGAACCCGGTTGAGAAATTCGACTCAATACATCATCAGAAGAGGCCCAAGAACCAGCCCCTAATTCCAAGCCGTGTGATGCAGCATCGTCCATTCTACCCCCTTTTGGGGAAACCAATCTTCGACCGCCTTTACTCCCACTTCCAGCGGTTCCGCTTATCAAATCCTCAAAATCAGCACCCATTGTTGGCATAGGCTTCGAAATCGTCTTTGGTTCAATGCCATGTTCGAGATTATGGGAGATTTGTTTCTCGCGTCTATCGATGGTCTGTTCAATTGCTGCTCTCATCGAGGCACTGATACTATCAGCGTAAAGAATGACTTGACCGCGTACATTTCTCGATGCTCTGCCGATGGTCTGTAGCAAACTCCGCTCATTTCTCAGAAAACCCTGTCTATCGGCATCAAAGATTGCTACAAGGCTCACTTCCGGAATATCCAAACCTTCTCTCAGTAGATTGATCCCCACTATTACATCTATCAATCCCAATCTCAGTGCTTTGATTATCTCAGTTCTTTCTATCGTGTCAATCTCACTATGGAGATATTGTGATTTAATGCCCATCTTACCAAGATATTCAGAGACCTCTTCTGCGAACTTTATCGTAAGTACGGTCACCAAAACACGTTCATCATTCTCTATTCTTCCATTGATCTCCGAAAGCAAATCTTGCACCTGACCCTCGGTTGGGCGCACCTCCAGTTCGGGGTCAAGAAGACCGGTTGGCCTGATCTCCATCCGAACAATTCCGTCGATGATGCCCAGCATCGAATGCATACTCTCTGCCTCTGGATGTTTCTTCTCTAATTCCGCAGGGATTGCCCCACCTCCTCCTGTAACATGTAGAAGCCCTTTAGGCGGGTCTTGGCCAGTAACTTCACACAAATGGCGTAACTCTCGTTCACCGGGTGTTGCAGATACGTAAACCATACGTGGCACAAGGCTCTGAAATTCTGCAATCTTCAGCGGCCGGTTATCTGCTGCACTTGGAAGTCTGAAACCATGCTCAATGAGGTTCTTCTTGCGCGAACTATCACCTCCAAACATCCCTGCTGTCTGCGGAAGAGAGACGTGACTCTCATCCATGATGACAAGATATTCCTCGGGGTCTCCATGGAACTGTTTAGCACAGGCTGCCATGAAATCAAGTAGGCAGTATGGCCTTTCTCCAGTACTACGTCCATCGAAATGCATACTGTAATTCTCTACTCCAGGGCAATGACCTATCTCCATCAGAAGTTCAAGGTCATATCTAGTACGTTGTTCAAGTCGATGAGCTTCAAGTTCTCTATCCTGAGATTTGAATTCTCTGACACAATATTCCAATTCTTCCTCAATCAACTCCAATGCTGCGGAATAGCGCTCCTTACTTGTGATGTAGAACTCCTTTGGGTGGATCCACGCCTCCTCCAATTCATCGATCACTTCCCAAGATACTGGGTCACAGACCTGTATTCTCTCAACTCCATCGAATCCAAAACGAATGCGTAATGGGTCATCTCTGCTGGGCATCCAAATATCCAATACCTCTCCACGAAGACGCAATTCTCCACGTGCAATATCTGTGGTTGAACGTATGTATTGTAGTTGTACCAATTCCTTGACCAAGCGCCTTGGCTCTATCGCTTGATCGACGTGAACTCGACAATGCTTGGCTAGAAAGGTCTCTGGAGAATTCAGACCATAGATACACGATACACTCGAAACGACCAGCACATCTGGCCGTGAAACAAGACTTGCTACAGTTGAGAATCTCTCCTGCTCAACTCGTTCATTGATAGACAATTCCTTATCGATATACAGGTCTCGATTAGGCAGGTATGCCTCTGGCTGATAGTAGTCATAATGACTGACATAATATTCGACTGCATTACTGGGAAACAACGAGCTCAGTTCGTGAAAGAGTTGCCTTGCCAATGTCTTGTTGTGGCTCATTACCAAAGTTGGGATATTCAGGCGTTCAATGAGATGAGCCATGGCGAAGGTCTTACCAGATCCTGTGACCCCAAGTAAGATGCTTCTTTTCTGTGAATTTTCTAATTGATTAATCAATTCTTCAATTGCATTTTCTTGGTCGCCAGCAGGCACTAAATCAGTATCGAGGACAAATCTTGCGACATCTGGGTTCAGATGCGCCTCAATCGCCCCTTCTAGAGCACGAGTGATGTCAAAAGGGTCGTTTGGAGCAGCCTGAGTCGAGTTGGAATCATCAATATCCATGCGATCACACTCTCAAGGTAGGAACAGCCCACCGTTGACATGGATGACTGCACCACTCACATAAGACGAATCTGAAGATGCAAGAAAACTAGCTACTGCTGCAATATCTTCCGGTTGACCGATTCTGCGTAGTGGAACTTCAGATTCTCTTTGCTCACGTTTCTCAGCACTATCTCCTGCAAGTATTGCAGTATCAACAAAACCAGGTGCGATGACATTGACCCTTTGTCCACGTGGGCCTACGGCCTGTGCTAGACTACGAGCCCACGCATGCAATGCCCCTTTACTGGCTGAATAATCAGCACCATGAGGTGAGCCCCGTATTCCAAGTTGGCTACCAACGACAATTATTCCAGCGTCATCCACAAGAAATGGACTCACTGCTTCCCAAACTAGGAATGCGCCCTCGAAATTTGTGGCCATCGTTTGCCTGAGACGCTGGTGACTGAGGTCTTGTGCCGGCATTCGATCATATCTTCCATGATTCAAAACAAGAATATCTACGCCACTCTTCACCCATGGATGGTCTGCTAACAAAGCAACTTCACCAGGGTCACTGCAATCCACTTTGACCGCCACGCCATCTGAACCCCCTGCAAGGATTCTACCTACCACCTCCTCAGCTGGATGAGATGAGGTATGGTAGGTCAATAGGACACGGTAGCCATCTTTTGCCAACCTCTCTGAAACTGCTGCACCGATACCCCGGCCTCCGCCGGTGACCACTGCTAGAGGCCCTGCCATGCTCCGCCATCGAGTGGTATGACTTGAACCCGTCCACAGAAGAAACACTATCATTCAAGATATCTAGCCAATTGAGGAGGCATCCAACCCTCTGGTTTCATGACCTTGCCATCCTCTCTTCTGAGGACTTTACCATCAACCAATTTCGCCATGTTGGAACGATGTACTTCATCAAATGCCTCATCGAAGATGTGTTGCATACCGTGATTGATTATTGTGCCTGCGAGGATATAACCAATGTCTGCTAATGCATCAAGCACTTCCACTAAATCCCCTGTTCGTGCCGCTTCTGCATACTCTTGCACTTCTTCAGTTAGGAGTTTGATCCTTAACTCAACCAATTCCTGGGGGCCGATTGCAGGCTCATCCAATCGGGGTATCTCAAATGCCTCATTGAACTCAAGTAGTGACTTAACAATCGGATTCATACCACTGCTGGAGCAGGGCCGGCTCTTGAATGTCACGAAAGGTTCAGTGTGATCATGAACCCGAGAAGCAGGACCCAGCCTGTGGAAACACTGGTCTTGAACAACCTGTTCTGGAACTGGTGCATATCCTGCCGTGAACTGGTCAACGCCATGATATTGACAGCAGCCATGGAAATAGCCGCAATATTCCACCAGATACCAATATCAGAAAGAATGAACGTTGCAGCATATAGAATACTCAAGATTGTGGCGAATTTTATCGCGGATTCTGAGCCAAACCTAGCTGGAAACGAATGAATACCATTGGCGAGGTCACTGTCGATATCCATCAGCGCATATGCAATATCGAATGCAGCGATCCACAACATGACTCCAAATGATATCAGGAACAATTGCGGCCACCAATGCATTGCAGATATCGCCGACCA
>CAXRJY010000178.1:0-5486 GCA_964230915.1 Candidatus Poseidoniaceae archaeon
GATTCGCCTTGAGACTCCAATGATTCACCTCTTTCATTTGCCCATGTTTGAATACTTCTCAAGCGCACTTTCTACATCACCATCTGATTCAATCTTACCCTTTTCCATATAGTATACGCGATTACATAATTCCTTGATCAACGCCATGCTATGACTTACCATCACTACTGTTGCACCACCGTTAATCAACTCAGATATTTTTTCCCGTGATTTGGCTCCGAATTCACCATCACCGACACCGAACACTTCATCGATCAACAATATCTCTGGAGAAATATGTGCTGAAATGGAAAAACCAAGTCGGGCCTTCATTCCTGTAGAATAAGTTCTGACAGGCTGGTAGATGAAATTACCAACTCCCGAAAACTCAACGACTTGCTCAATATTAGCGGAAATCTCTTCCTTGCTGAGTCCATATATCGACCCACTCAATTCGATGTTCTCAACTCCGCTCAGATTACCTTGCATCCCCGCTCCCACTCCGGCAAGAAGATCTACTCTCCCTCGAGTCCATATTTCTCCACCATCAGGTGGAATGATGCCTGCAATCATTCGCAGAAGAGTGCTCTTTCCAGCACCATTCGGCCCAATGAGACCGATGACCTCTCCCTTCTGAATCTGTAAAGAAACGCCATTCAACGCTCTGAACATTCGACTTTGACCATCTGGCTTGAATCGCTTTGTTAACTTCTCTTTGATGAAGCGCTTTCCTTCCTTGAGCAATGGATAATCAAGAACCACTTCTTTGACCACTATCGATTGATTTTCATCCATCATAGGAACTTCACCATCCCAGATTCATAACGCTTGAAAACTGACATTCCAAGCAACATGGAGAACAAGGATACTCCAAATGCAACCAACATATGGTGTATCTCAAGAACTCCGAAATCCCCGAACACCGCCGCTCTTGACATCTCGATGAAAACCGCTACTGGATTCATTAAATGAATGCCGACCCATTTTTCCGGAACATGTTCCGCCCCGTAGAAAACTCCTGAGATGAAGAAGCCCGCTCTGAGCAGGACGAGCACCAATTGAGAGACATCTCTGATTCTGACTTGAAGAATCGATGCCAACATTCCAAGGCCAATTGCAAGCATGCTGATTCCCAAAGCCGCAGGAATAAGCAACAAGATGTGGAAAGTTGGTGCGATACTGAACCAAATCATCATCGGGATGATGATGAAGAGACTCATCAACAGCCTATATAATTGATAACCCGTTATTGAAACATGGAATATCTCTCGAGGAAAATAGACTTGATTGATCAATGAGGTATTCTGTATCAATGATGTGGTGCACATTGACATGGTCTTGGAAAAACAACCGTAGAATAAAATTCCCAACATCACTTTCAGGGGCAGATATGGGTCGGAAGCACCTCGTAAAATCACAAACACAGCGTAGAGTATCACTGTGAACAGCAGTGGTTCCAGCAGAGTCCACAAATATCCGAGAAAAGTACCGTGATATGCCAACTTGATGTCCTTCTTGACCATGTGTCTGGTCAAAGTAGAATGTTCCCAGACATTGCGAAACACCAAGCCTGGGCCAGCAAAAAGAGATGGGGCACCCTTGCCACCTCCACGGTGCACCCTAATGACCATGATAATCCGCTAAGCAGGGGGTTCTCAAACCATTCGCAAGACTAGTTTAGGAATCGTCCAATCAAACTCTATGCATGGCAATCATTCTAAACCTTGAGCGATGGTCAATGTCCGAGTGAGATGCGAATAGCGGTATCGGGCAACGAGGGCTTCATCGCTCCATACCTGTTCAGCCTGCTGGATGGCATAGCAGAAGAAGTCCCAGAAGAGGCCATGTCTGATTCTCGCCTCCTCGATGCAGCATTGGCCAGCGCGCAGGTTCTGATTCATTTCCATGGCCATCCACCTAGCGAGGAGATGGACAGAAATGACCCTGAGGTTCCCCGCATGATGCAAACCGTTTCGCGTCTGATAGTTGATGCCAAGAAGCGCCATCAAGGATTGCACTTGATCCTTGTTGGCTCGCTCAGAGTCCACCCTGAAGCGGATGAAGATGGCTTCCATGGAAAATCCACTCTCTCTCCTAGAGATGCTACAGCGGAAGGCCAGTTGTATATGGAAGAGCGAGCACTTGAGAATGCAACAGAGGACAGCCCAGTTTCCATCTTGAGACTTGGAAATGTGCACGGAATGCCACTTGAAGGCGAGAAAGGTAGAGGATACCTGCACGATTTTGCTGGCCAAGCATTGGTTGGTTGGGTGAGTGTTCCAGGTGATGGCTCAGGTATGAAGGACATCATCCATGTCAAGGACGTATGCTCAATCATAGCTGAAATAGCACATAATCCCCCACTGACCAGAGAAGCATTGGCCATCGGCAACGGTTGGAATTATCCCATTTCAGAATTAGCTGAGACTATTGCCAGAGAAATGGGGGCTGAAGTGCAATTGTGGGCTAATGAAAGAGAAGAATTGTGGGGCAGTGTCGATGTGCGCCACCTGCAACAGCGAATCGAATACGAACCTATGGTTTCCATTGAGGAAGTGATGGGTGAAGCTATCAGCAACGCCTCATTCTGATTACTGATATTCAGTCCATGTGCCGTCACTGTTCTGATACCAGTTGTTTCCTTCACCATCTCGGTACCAGTTTGTCCCATGGTCATCCTTGGGTAGATACTCTCCTCCACCAGGTAGATTCTCCCAAGAGGTGACACTGCGCGGACCTGATGAGGCACCTGCTTCTTCGGCAATAGCCATTGGTCCAGGAGCCTCAGATGGTCCGGGCCCTGTTGGGCCTGCATTCTCTGGTGAACGTGCTCTTGGCTGTGTTCGCTCCAATCCTTCCGCAGGTTTACGAAGCAGAATCACCACGAAACCGATGAGAGCGATAACAACGACTGAACCAATTCCACCTGCAATGTAGACGAATGTATTGTCAGAACCACTGGAGGTGTCTGTGCTGATGTTTGATTGTTCCTCACCATCATCTGGAAGGACGATGCCTACCATTCCTGCGGGACAACCCTGATGTTCGCCAGCATATCCTGCATCGAGCGGGCATTCATCCACTTTCTGGGCCCCATCAACCCAGACGCCGGGCCAGGTGCTATTTCGTGAATCATTCCACAAGATATTGGCCCAGTTATCACCGAAACCGTCGCCATCGCTGTCATTCCACTGACTTGGAACCATTGGGAAGGCATCAGCTCCATCTGCAACCTTCCAATTCAATCCACCAAATAATCCACTGTCGCTGTAGCCATCACCGTCACTATCAGGACAGCCGGCACGATCATGATACGAGAACCCCTTAAATCCAGGGCACATATCACCATTCACTCCGAATGGGTCATCACCAAATCCATCCTCATCTTCATCCAACCATTGAGTTGATTCATTTGGCAATGCATCGGCGCCATCTGTAGCATCCCAAACAGCATCTGGATCTGAATATCCATCACTATCTGTGTCGACGCACCCGCGTCTATCGTAGGTTGAATTGCCAGCAACTAATGGGCAATCATCTGCATTCGAGCCAGTTGGATTGTCACCATATCCATCTTGGTCTCCATCTTCCCACTGAGATGCATCCTGAGGGAATGCATCAGCGGTATCTCCCCAACCATCCTCATCGAAATCAGGACATCCTCGCAAACCTCCAAGGTAGGCAGTTCCAGAAACGGTTGGACAATCGTCTTCAACATCCATGTATCCATCATTGTCATCATTGGGGTCTTCAGTGGAATCTCTACAGCCATCATTATCACCATCACTCAAACCATTTCTGGTCCAATTCAGTTCACCAGTGTGACAGGTGTCCTCATCGTTTATCAGCCCATCATCATCATTGTCTGAATCCTCAGAATCATTCTTACAACCATCACCATCTAGGTCGGTGCTAGGTCCTGATGTCCATCCAATTTCACCTGAAGGACAGAGGTCGTCAACATCCAACAGACCATCTCCATCATCATCATCATCTTCGACATCATCCTTGCAACCATCACCATCATTATCGGTCTGTGAATCGGAGGTCCATCCTGTAGCATTCATTGGACAGTCGTCCACATCATCATTGATGAAATCTTGATCATCATCAAGGTCACAAACATCGCCGAATGAATCACCATCCCAATTCTCCTGACCATTGTTTGGAACTGTTTGGCAGTTATCATCCACATCAAGTATCAAGTCCTGGTCATCATCAAGGTCCTCATCGCTGTCTCGACAACCATCTCCATCAATATCCGTATTGTTATCAGATGTCCACTCAGTATGCCCAATCTGGCAATCATCGTCTACGTCCAGCACTCCATCTCCATCATCATCAAAGTCCTCGTCACTATCTCGGCATCCATCTTCATCGTGGTCGAGCAAGATGTCAGAACTGTTCCAGCCAAGAACTCCATATTGGCAATCGTCAATGGCGTCGTGTTTGCCATCGTTGTCATCATCAGTTTCGCATGCGTCTCCTAATTCATCGGAATCATGGTTCGATTGATTCGTATTGTTGATCTTGTCACAATTATCGGTAAAATCATGGACACCATCATCATCGCTATCCCATTGGAATTTCCAGACCCAGATATCCTCATCAGTTGCAGAATGTGGTATATCTCCGAAATTTATCGTACCAGAAAAGTAGCCACCTGCGACGTAACTGCCATCTGAAAGGCCAAGCAAGGCGTGAGTTGTGTCATCACCTGTTCCACCCATCTTGAGCGCCCAATCCCAAGTTCCATCGGTGTACAGTTGTGCCACGAAGAAATCTGAATCTCCACTCACATTGGATAGTGTGTATGTACCAAATTGTGCTGCTGCACTGATCCATCCACCCACCACAGGTCGGTCATCAGGATTCAAGCCTAGAGCCTGTACCCTATCGTCACCGACACTCCCAGTGGTGGCATACCAATCATGGTCACCATTTGAACGCCAACGAGAGACCACAACATCCCAGTTTCCAACCCCTTGATGCATGCCTGCAAAATTCACATCACCAAGTTGACTTCCTCCAACAACAACTCGCTGTTGACTATCTATCACCACGTTGTTGAAGTAAACACCACAATTAGTACCGAAACAGGCCGAAGCAGCACCCACTGCTCGACCCCATTGGAAGGCTCCCGCCTTAGAATATTTCAATACCACTCCGTTGTAGGTTCCTGTGGTCGAGGAAGTGAAGTTATTGTGCCATGTCACAGAACCCATGTTGTATCCAACAACATAGATATCATCCTGATCATCAAGAACCAATTGAAAACCAACTGAAACCGCTTCTCCAACTGCTGACCAGGCCCATTCCCATGGGTCGAGATTGGTTCGGTTGTATTTGGCCAAGAAGAATTTCGAATCAGAAGAAGGATTGCCACCATTGAGATTATGAGAGCCAAAATTTGTTAAATTCTGATAATATCCTGTGACGTAGACATTCTCGTCGGAATCCACGACTAAATCCCAACCAACATCGACATCAAAACCACCATACTTGAC
>CAXRJY010000179.1:0-9541 GCA_964230915.1 Candidatus Poseidoniaceae archaeon
ATGGAATCTGAAAGTTCCTGCATCTCAACCACTAGATCATTCAACAACTCCTGTGCTTCACCATCAAGCACTTTGGCTGCAGCCTCAACCCTTGACTGATATCCACTGCTGTCGATACAAGGAGCAGCACATAGACCGATATGCATCGACAAACATCCTTGTGGAAGTAACTCCTTGCAATCTCTGATTCCAAATTGGCGACGAAACAACTGCAACATTCGCTTGGTTGCACCCGCATCTGGAAATGGCCCCCATCTCCGACCATTGGCGGGTGGATTCCTGGTGTACATCATCCGCGGAGAATCTTCATCTGTCAGAACAAGGAATGGAAATGACTTGTCATCCTTCAGCCTTGAATTGAAACGTGGCTTGTGTTCTCGTATTAATTGCCTCTCAAGAACCAATGCTTCGCTCGGGTTATTGGTCACTATGAATGATACTTCGTCTGCACCTTGCAACAAATCTGGAATCATGGCCCGATCAGGATTGTTCGAAAAATATGACCGAACCCTTGACTGTAGATTCGTTGCTTTGCCAACGTACAGTACCCTACCATCGCCGGTCTTGAACAGATATACTCCCGGAGAACGCGGAAGATCGATGCTGCCCGCAGAGACTGGCACAACTGCTCGGGAAAGGTGAACCACAAAGAACCATGCCACTACAGGATGTTCATGCTCAGCGCATCTCAGGCCAGATTGCTTCGTTGGTTGGGGAAGTTTTCTTCGAGCCTTTCAGAAGCATGGGATGTACCTCGAGAAATCTCTCTTCCTGGTCTTTCCGAAGCGCTTGGCGTGGTAAGGTCAGCACTACATTCACCGATTAACACATTGTTGGAAAATGATCTCATCATCTGTAGATTGGCTCATGTAATCGGGGGGGGTTCTCGCCGTAGAAACGTATACCACCTTACCGAACTCGGTAGAAAAGCACTGGAAGAACTACCTGAAACCATTGAAGAGAGCCCGCAGCGCAAAGGTTCGCTCAAAGGAGAGTATCCGGACCGAACTGAACTCAAGGGTCGCGATGAATTGATTCAACAAATTCTCGACTCGGGGAATGATTCATTCACAGTGGTTGGAATTGCTGGCATTGGAAAAACTGTTCTTGTGAGAGAGTTATCTGAACGCTTTACCAAACAGAAAATCACCAGCAGGTGGGCAAGAGCAACTGCATTCGATGATGCAAACAGCATTGCACAGCGGATGATGGAAGGAGCGGAAGTTCCGGAGGACCCAGTTGCATTGGCATCTTGGTTGAGCGAAAAATGCAAGGGCGTCATTCTGGTCATTGATGATTTGCAAGACCTGCATTCAAGACACCTTGCAGGCGTCAAGAAGATGGTTGAGACCTTACAATCATACAATCAGAGAATGATATTGATCTCCCGTGCTCCATCACTTATTGAAATTGGAGAAGTTTTCAGCATTGAAGAAGTGGACGATGAAGCAGCAATGAAGATTCTGGGTGAAGAGGTAGAGCAAGAAACGGCATTGAAAGCGATTGAACATCTTGGTGGACACCCGCTTGCATTGCACATGTGGAACCCTGAACAGCCTCTTGCTGGGGCTCACATCAGAAGATACGTAGAGCAGACTGTTCTGACATGTTTGCCTGAAGAATCAATGCCCACTCTCGATGAAGTTGCGGTACTTCCAAAACCGGTTGAACTCAAACATCTCTCGACAACTGATGGAGTCGATATCCTGGATGACCATGCCCTGTTACGATGGTCACAGAAGCATACGGTAGAACTTCAACATCTGGTCAGAAATGTAAGAAGAGAAACATGGAGTGATGAAGAGTCTCTCGCCATTCATTCCAGAGCAGCCGAAAACTGGTCGACAATATCAGGAGATGATGCAAGACTGATCGAATTACACATGAGAAATAACGCTCTTGATGAAGACATCTCCGAATATCTGAACCTCCATGGAGACTCCATGCTGATGCATGACAGCGCTGCAATGGCAACATTAGTGGATGATTCTTGCCGGAGGTGGCCAGATGCGATGCAATTGAAGGCGATGGCGGTACATACTGCACTTGAACGTGGAGAGGTCGAACATGCAGCAGAAGAGTTAGCGAAGATGGATGAAGCTCCACGCGAACTCTTGGCAAGGATTGCAAGACAAAAAGGACTGCTTGATGAAGCAGAAAAGCACATCTTGGAAGCAATTGAAATTGCAACAGGTCTAGAGAAAGTCAAACTACAGATTTCAGAAGCCACCCGGTTGTTAGAAGATTCCCTTCCCGATGAGGATGATACTGTTCCTAGTCGAGAGGCTGAGAAAATAATCAATTCAATCAGCCTGACTGACCTAGATGCTGAAGAGAGAAAACGTGCTCTAGTCGCAATAGCCTCACTCAACCACTGGATTGCTTTGAACAATAATGATGCAGATGCTGCTGCACTGGTCAGAAAGGGTCTAGAAGACATTGCAGGAAACAATGACCCCATCGTCACTGATCTGACCATCCGAGCGAAAATTAATTTTGAAGGGGAAACCAAATTCTCATCGAACAACCCTCTCCGAGAAATATCTCTGAGGCTCATGACTTTGCAAAATCTCGATGAAGAACAGAAAATCGCTGCACTCGATGGTCTAGGACTACAAGATATCAGTGTCTCAAGGATGGGACGAAGGTTGGCTGCCACTGTCTGGTTTTGGAGAGGGACATTACTCAAAGAAGAACGACTTGCCTGTTGGCGAGAAGCAATTCATCTATTCACCAGTGCAGAATGCCCCAAGGCCTCGAAAGCACTGACTATGAGAATGCATTCACTGCTCCGTTAACTCGAAGAGGTTCTTTCGAGTAATGCGTCCTTTGGCACTCTCAACGGTTCCAAGAGGCATCGTTGAAGAAATCGTCTCCGCCAAGATTGCCACCGAATCCAGCACCTGGGGATGGAGGAGGACCTGCCCCTCCGGGTTCATCTCCCCAACCACCCATTGCAGCGAATTGACGTTCAGAAAGCTTCGATCGGTTCTTGTTTGCGAATTCATTTTCAAGCCGGTCTAGTTTCTTGGCACGCTTCCGCTTTCTTCTCCTCCATAATAGGCCCATGAAACCAAGACTGACTGCTCCATAACCCCACATCTCTTGCATCAAGAATGCCCATCCAATAACAAAGGAAATTGACAGAGTGTCAGTTTGTCCAGATTCAGGCATGGTGTAGGATACTCTCTGACGGCCATCGCTGTCAACGATGTTGCTACGGCCATTGGAGGATTCAAAGGTCCCGAATTCCAGTCCTGCAGGCAATATCAAAGAGAATGTCATTGCCGGGATAATATCTGCCGCTTCTTCACCAAAGTCTGCTCCTTCCATGTCGAAAACGAATGGTTGGCCATTATCATCAACAACAAAACCACTGCTGTCAGTCTTCACATTGGCAGCGATTCCATTATCGCCAAGAATTCCTGATAATGATTCGACGAAAGGAATCATTGGAGAACGCATAGAGGATGTTGTCAAAGACATCTTGTTTCCACCTTCATAGGTGACTTTCAAAGTGGTCTGCTTGATTTCAATGGTCAATTCAATCGGTTTGTTATCGCCCACATTCGTACTCTCTGGAGGCGAAAGGTCTCCCACCTTACTCACTACTTCTATCTGAGAAAAATCAACCTTGTTTCCAGAATCCTTCGTCATCTCACGGCCGGCTTCATGTATTGCATCTGTCATTACCCCACCAAGGTTTGAAGCAAAATCTGTTATTCCCTGACGGGTAAAAGCAAGATACATGTCATCATCCATCAATGGAACCGTGGTATTGTATGGTTCACTCATTCTTCCTCCAATATCGATTATCAAACGAACCAGATCCGCTGGAACAACAGGCATATCCAAAGATGCATCCTCATTCACCAAAGCATCTCGTGCTTTGTCTGGCAAGCCCATTCTATACAACTTGAAAGTTGCAGTTCCACTGAAATCCATTTCAGCCTCTTGACTCCACTCATGCAGAGCAAATCGTGAGATATCCAACTCGACCTCAAAGGTTGCACAACTCATCTGATTGGCCTGACAAACTGTTTCTTCTCCATCCAATATTGGATTTCTCCAGTCATATGGATTGGTTCCAGCAATATCCAGAACTGAATTGCTCTCTGTAAAGACAACTTCGCCGGTTCCATCAGCGGTATCAACCCAGTCTGGAAGAATTAGACGTACCTCGACATTGGTGGGTGGCAAATCATCTGGAATCATGTCGGTAACGAATCCTTCGCCCATGTCAGTTTCGATGGAGAGGCCTGCATTGAGAACTGTCTGCAGGTCGTCATTGGTAATGACATCTAAATCAAAACCAAGGTCATCAAGGTCGATATATGATTTAGCCATATCAAGTAATGAGAATTCAAACTGATTGCTACTGGATTCCAACAGCACTGGATATGTTCCAGACATGGCATTCTGCCCTTGCACACAATATCTGTCATGGTCATCACTGGGAGGATTGGATTCACCACATGTAGAACCTGCAATATGATGGAAGTCAAGACCCCCTACTCCGGCTATTGTCCTCCATTGAGGAGTATCCATCACAACCTTGCCTTCACCGACTATACTACTGATTCCATCAGCAATCGCATCAACTGGGAAGTTGTCAGTGAAGTTACTCATGTCCACAAGGCCATTCGCTTCTGCCATCCGAATTCCGTCTGCAGTCACCCAAGGAAGACTAGCCCCTGAACTATGGTCAACCATGCTAAGTCCCCATTCCGCCATCGTTGCTGAATCGATATACATCAACTCGATTGATACATCCAAACTCGCAGCAGTTTCACTTGACATATCCAGCACAACTGAGATATCTACTGCAGTATCATTTGCTGTATCTATGTCCACAGGTATCGTTGATGTCGTTCTGCGAGCGATTGACAAGGTCACTTCTTCTTCCAATGTGGAATCTGTATTGCTGGCTCCTCGATTATCTATCGTCCATCTACCAACATCATAGGAAAATGAGCCATCTGAACGAGATTGAAGTGAACCGGGGGCATTCTCAGTTCCAGTTACTCCATCGATGGTAGCATAAGATGGGGGTTCTATCTCGAAGACATTCTTGTGTCCAACCATCCCGAAGATGGTGAACGGAGTTGAAATTTCAGAACCCATCGTCAACAGGCCCTGATAGGAACGCTCTAGATCCAAATCAGGTGAATCCGCCAACTGGAATTTGGATGTTGCCAAATCAATGGTTGCAGATATCGAGATGCAGATAGGTGGGTTGTATGGATCTTCTGCGTATGCTCCTTCACTGAATGCATCGGAACCCGCGTCATTGGAACAATGATCTGCAGAACCAATTGAACCTCTTTCGAGGTATTCGACATTGAGATCTGCAATGTCTCCAAAACCACTGTTCAACAAATCACTGACCGCAGATTCGGTCTGGTTGAGAATCATCTCATCAACCGTCTCGCCACCTGAGACGGATGTTCCAAAGAAATTTCGAAGATAATCTGCTGGCAAGCCATTCTGAGTAAACAAAGCAGTAGCATTTGCATCTAGACCTGGGAAAAGGTTGTTCAAACCACCAACCTTTGAATCGT
The DNA here is from genome assembly GCA_964230915.1 of Candidatus Poseidoniaceae archaeon. Taxonomy (GTDB): domain Archaea; phylum Thermoplasmatota; class Poseidoniia; order Poseidoniales; family Poseidoniaceae; genus UBA226. The sequence continues at coordinate 5,562 of CAXRJY010000179.1, forward strand.
TGAACTCATACATTGCCCACTCCATATTCAGCCCAATCTGCGAAGTACTGATCATCTCAAATGTATATGCGCCTTCAATCCATTCCTTAGCAGTCGGGGTCATGTCAGTAGTTGGGTCCAACTGATCACAAACACCACCAGTTGCAATCCCACAGATATCTCCAAAATCGAAATTTCTTGCTGAACTCGATGTTTCTTCTTCAATATCTAGAGTCAATACCGCAAATTGCATTGAAATCAAAATAATGATGGCTACCAAAATTGTCGAACGGCCGCTAGTTTGACTCTCGCGCATAGTCTCCCCGAAGGGGAGGACCCACTCCTGCCATATAACAGACTATCCGACGGGGGTATTACTCGGAGGCGCTGAAAATGGGGGTTAGACCGGCTTTGATAGTTCCCGCTGATAGAGCCGACGCTGCTCGTTCTTGGGCATTGGAAAGAGGATTGTTGGACTCATCTTTCCACCCTATATCATTGGAAAACGAGGTTGCATGGCCCTTGACAGATGTTATTCAATGCGATTTTGGGCGAATGGAAGAGATGGATTTCCAACCACGAATAGCACTGGACCCCCATTCTCGTCTTCAACAGGCACTGCCTAACATGGAGCCGCCTCTCCGATGGGAGATGCTCGAGGATCTGGTACTCCTGCCTCAAAATGCGCTCTTGGATGGTGATGAATCTACTTGGAGTGCAGTAGCAAAGGCACTGAAATGTCAGAGAGTTGCTCGGCAAGCCGAGATTGAAGTGGGACCTAAACGCCGAAGCCAAGTGGAAATGTTGCTCGGCAGGAATGGTTGGGTGAATCATCTGGAGAATGGTGTACGCTATCTCTTCGATGTCACCAAAGTCATGTTCAGCAGTGGAAACATCACAGAAAGAAGGAGGATGGGAAATATCGATGCAGCAGGTGACGTTGTGGTTGACCTGTTCGCAGGAATCGGCTACTACAGCATCCCTCTACTCGTCAATGCTGGAGTCTCTTATGTCCATGCCTGTGAGATGAATCCGGACAGCATTGAGGGATTGACAAAGGGATTGACGGCCAACAAGGTTGCTGATCGTTGCCGTATCATACAAGGAGATAATCAGGAGACTGCGCCTAGATTGAAGGGTGTCGCAGACCGAGTTCTGTTGGGTCTATTACCCTCTTCGAAAGAAGCATGGCCGCTGGCTGTGGAATGCCTGAAGAATGATGGTGGAATACTCCATGTGCACATGAATGCAAGCGTGGAATCTCTGGAAGATGGGACGTTTGTCTCAACAACAGTCAGGGCCTTTGAAGCATTGAACTGCAAAATTGAGGTACTACATCTGGAAGACGTGAAATCCTACTCTCCTCACATCAGACACGTGGTACTTGACCTTCAAGTCAAGAAGTTGTGAAACTGGTCACATCAGTCCAAGTGTCTCCATTGTTGTTATCGCCAACGAGGCGATAATAGTAGGTCGTGGAACTCACCAATCCACTCAAGGAATGAGTCCAGTGCCCTACTGAAGAAGAACCTGCATCAGAACAAGTGGTCCATCCCGCTCTACTGGTTCCGCCATCGAAAAGTCCCCAACACACGGTCAGATTGGTGTTGGTACCATTGTCATAGACATCCCACTCCAGATCCGCACTGTTACTAGAGACGTTGTTTGAAGACTCATTACGGAATATCACATCATATTCGTAAACCCAGCCTCGTAACGGGTCATCAACCCAGACCGGCAGATGTGTCAACGATTCCTTGGTTTCCTGAGTCAATGGGAATCCCCATGCTTCGTGATATGGTGCAAGGTTGAAACCGGTGGCAGCTGACAATTCAACCACCCATCGATTGAACTCTTCACTGTCTCCACTAGGAGGATCACTCATCGTGTAATAGGCGCTGAGTGCCTCTGTTATTGGATCCCAGCCAAATTCCTCTTGAATCTGGATATGGGTCTCTAATGCAGTCCAAACACTCCACGATGATATCTGACTACCACTCTGGAAGTAATTCTCTGTACGAGTTTCCCTGCTCTGAGTATTCATTGCTGCGTGCCCTGCACCAAGGTCGATCCCAACCAATTCAGTCATCAGTTTCACAGAATAGAGATTACAGGTAGTCTCAGTGTTTCCAGGTAGGGTTGATGGCATCCACTGATGATTGTGCCCAAGTTCGTGGAACATTCCCCAATCACCTTGACTCCACATCTGTGTAGAATTCAGCACCCCTGCTGAAGAAGCGGTATGTGCCATGAATGGATAGCCACTATGCATCCATCCAGCACTTATCTGCACATCGAAAACTGCTCTCTCGACCCGTGGCCAGGGTGTGTAGCCTGACAGATTATGTTCCATCAACAGAGCCTGGTCCCAGAAATCCATGGTTGCGTTCGGGGTTTCCAAAGAACGAATGTCTGCTGATGGAACACTGAGAATGAAATTGTCAGATTCTATTTCTGCCCATGGTGCTGGATAATTCCTGATAGTGCTGTTCCATAGTGCAATGTCAGTCTCACCCTGTATCCAGTAAGGTGCAAGAACTGCATTCTCAATAGTGACATTGAACATATCCAAGGTCTGTCCAGCAGGAATACGAATGAAGATGGCTCCTCCAAACGCATTACCTACCTGAATAGTTGTGTTGTCAACCCCAAAGACTCGGTAGATGATTGGATGTCTGCTCAGGGTATCCTTGCCCCATAGATTGTCGGTGTGAGCACCGACGAGAACGTTCACTCCTGTTCCAACGATACTGGCAGGGAAGGTGACATTCACTACTTCGCCAGCCGCAGCATAGAGTCCTGTACCCATTCTTCCATCGGCACGCGCTCCAGCGTATCCGAAATTACTTGGCAGGCCAGCGAACGTTCCGTTGACCTCTATGGTCCTGACAACTCTACTGGCATTAGCCATGATGTCGCCTGGGAAATCCTTGGTACTCGGATGATATGGTAAATCATCTGGGGGAAGCAGATACAACAGACGATCCTGCACTTTGAGCAATAATCTGTCCAACGGATCTCCAGAAGTCAGGTCAAAGGTGTTGGAGGATGAGATCAGCACCCATCCTGTTCCGTTAGTCATCTCTCTTACTGGGCTCCAGACGAAATCGAAATCCAGTGGAATCTGCGAAATGACCCGCTCTAGAGTTCCGCCAGCAATGATCTTGTCCCCACTGCTCATCAACTCACCCTCAACGAAGTATGCTTCAACCGCTTCCAGAGCATTGCGTGTCCGATGGAATTCAGAAGGAGGTTCACCCCTCAGGTCAAGAGATACCGAACCGGAAGATGAGGAAACGAACAATCCGGTTGTTCCGACAATCTTGTTACCTGGATACTGATGGGCAACATCGCTGTTGGAATATGACCAATACCATGAATGTCCACCGAGCACAACTCCCCCGCCTTCAGAGATGAAGGACTCTAGAGCAAGATTCTCGGCATCCGAATAACTGTTCCAGAAATCGCCAATGAAACAGTCGAATGAAGAAAGGTCTGATGGCCATGCATTACCTTGAACAGAATATCCTTCTGCGCTCAGTTCATCTTCAAAATGGTCGTAATCAATCTGTACGCCAACTATCTTGTTGGTTCCGCCACAAGCCCATTTGATCGCATTCAATGAAAAAGTGGTTTCATTTCCTCCACTCTGTTGTGCAACCATCCCTTCATGCCCATATCCAACGATTCGGCCCTTTCCGGAATGAGATGCTGAAACTATTGGCCTGTCGTTCCAATCGATTGCGACTGGAAATGACCATTCTCCCAAAGGGAGTATCAGTGATGGCCATGAGGAGCCATAATCGAGGGTCCCAACGCCCGCAGAAATATCACGCCAATCAGCATCCAGATCATGCACAGCAATGGATAGATTTGATTCAAAGGAGCCACCTGTATTATTGGCCCAAATACGATATGTTTGCCATTTGCTTCGCTCTATTGGCATTCCTTCGATACTACCATTAGGCTGCAGAGACAAGCCATTTGGAAGTGAAGGTTCC
>CAXRJY010000180.1:0-8650 GCA_964230915.1 Candidatus Poseidoniaceae archaeon
GAAACTATTCTGGCACTTGATGTTGGACCTTGTTCAGAAAATTTTTCAGCCATGCTGTTGATGAATTTCTTGTTGACTCGATGAATCTCATAATCAGCTTTGAGTGCCTCGCGAAGAGACTTTTCACCACTGTGACTCTCCACCATCATCTCACCATCCCAACCGCTGCTGTCAAGCAGATCTTCAACCGTATGAGGAGGGTTTTCTGCAATGATTCCCAAAGCATCTCCTACCTTGTAATCCAAACCCTCTGCTGGAAGCGTGAATACGAAATGTCTGGTTTCCTTTGTCGCCCCCTCACCATTGAGCAAAGTGTTCTCTATGACCTTGGAAGAATATGGATTCTTTGAACTGAATGCAGACATTTTCACACCTTCGACGGCGGCGGGACCGGAACTACATTCATCAAGATTGGGTAGTACACCTACCCTTTCTGAAATCCATTGGCAGTGAAAGAATCAAACCATGAATGCCCCTCCCTAAGACATGGCGATACTGGAATTCCTCGGAACTGGAAACGCCTTTCTTCCACAAGGAAGATTTCATTCCTTACTACTGATCGATGATTCTATTCTCATCGACTGCCCCCCAACTGCCCTAGCATCTCTTCGACGAGCCAATATTTCTCCCAGTGATATCAACAGTATACTGTTCACACATTGGCACGGAGACCACTATTTCGGTTTTCCTTTTATCGCCCTTGAACGGAAGTGGATCTCTGATAGAGAAGGGAATGTGCAACTAGGAATCCATGGACCCCAGGGGTGCAAGAAGAGATTGACCGAACTCTGTGAATTGGCATACCCTGGAAGTATGTCTGATCGACTGGATTCATTTGAGTGGGATGAAGAGGTACAAGGAAAGATCCAATGTTCTCCCGAATGGAATTTTCAACGCTTCGAAGTAGAGCATGAAATCGAAGTCGACCCACATGGATACATCATGACCCATGATTCTGGGATGAAAATCATGCATACTGGAGATTCAGGACCATGTGATGCTATCGCAACAAGAGCGAGTGATTGCCATGTTGTGGTCATGGAGATGGGAGTTCCCGAAGAAGTAGTGATTCCCAGTCACTTCAGACCGAGTACGGTCACCACATTGGCCAATGATAATCCTGAAACTATTTTTCTGGTCACCCATACATGGCTTGACGACCCAAATTGTGAACGAAAGCCAATAATCAGTAATGAACTACCACAACTCCCTGACAATGTAATTCAGGTCAGCGACGGAGATCGATTCAGTCTCAATGCCGATGGACTCCAACGATGCGAAGATTAGTGCGTATTTATCGTTGGATTAAATATTGATTAATATGTTAATTATTTTTATGTAATAATATCTCTCCAATTGGAGTCATACAGATGCATTCATATACTCCCAGAAAAAATTCTCCGCTTTCTAAATCCCCAAAGGTGACAACAATTTCTGCAAAGGATTCAGAAAAATTCAGATCTCCTCTAACAACTTTGGAATGGATGCGCCAATTCACCGGCTGAAACTCAAACCCGTTCTGGCGAGGTATTGGAATAGTGGTGTGGAAAACGCACGACTAGTAGATAATCAAGCGATTGGAATGAAAATTCAGGCCGATTCCAATTGAGAACAAAGCGATACGGGCATCGAGCAAATCAACACCTCGGAACTCTTGCGGTGAACAGACTTATTACCCCCCCTCGGACTAGGAGCCATCATCGCGCATCTATTGTTGGGCAAATTGAATTCAAAGTTATTTCTGGAGCGGGCTGGTGTAATAAAATGGGGGAAAATATTTTCGATAATCTCCTTACTCGACCAAGTCTGTTCATCAACAAAGAAGTAATGCGTCATAGCCATTCTCCTAGTGAATTGCCTCATCGAGACAGAGAGATAACAGCGATTCGTTTCAATCTTGTTGAAGCACTCAAAGGACAGATTCCCTCAAACATGATTCTGTACGGAGTCACCGGAGCAGGTAAGACAGCCGTCATCAGATTCATCAGCTCCCAACTTGAAGATAAGGGTAAACAGATTGGTAAAACAGTAAATCCTGTGCATGTCAACTGTCGTACCATCGACACTCAATACAGAGTTCTCGCCTTCCTTGGTAATTCTCTGCTAGAATCGTTTGAGAAAGAAGATATTCCCTTCACCGGATGGCCCACTGACCGTGTTTTCGATGAACTCGTAAATAGAATGAATAGAAGAGGTGGAGTACATGTTATCGTGCTTGACGAAATTGATCATTTGGTAAAGAAGGCCGGAGATGATTTGTTGTACAATCTATGTAACATCAATGATGACCTCAAACGCTTAGGCCAAGCCAGATGTTGCGTCATCGGAATAAGCAACGATCTCAAATTCACCGAATACCTTGATCCAAGAGTAAAGAGTCGACTTGGTCAAGAAGATGTAATCTTCTCTCCATATGATGCTGGGCAATTGAGTGACATTCTAGAAAGGCGAGTAAATGATGGAATAAAATCCGGAGCCCTCGGTGAGGGCGTGATACAACTATGTTCAGCATTGGCAGCACAAGAACATGGAGATGCTCGAAGAGCCTTGGACCTGATTCGAGTATCGACTGAGAAGGCAGAACAGAGTGGTGATGAACAGGTCGGGGTGCATCATGTCAGAATGGCACAGAACCAAATAGAATGCGACCAGATTACTCCTGTCATCAAAACCTTGCCTCCGCAACAGAAATTGGTTCTATTCTCAGTATTGTTGAACGAAAGAAATGGCTTGTCTAATATCGCAACTGGAGAAGTCTACGAAATATACCGCCAAGCCTGCAAGCATTACGGCACCAATAATCTGACTCAACGAAGGGTCACAGATCTGCTCTCAAATCTAGATATGTTAGGACTGATAAATTCTAAGACTGTTAGTAGAGGAAGGTATGGTCGCAGCAAAGAAATAAACAGTTGTATGCCGATTTCAATCGATGCGACTGAGTTGATGATTAACGCGGATGAGTCTCTGAACAGCGTTGAGAAGGGGAAATATCGTTTCCAATCTCGCTTGTGATTGAGCCGTGGCCCTTAAACGAGGACCTACGGTCGGCGTGCCCATGACAGATGCTGACGATGGTGAGTCTGAAGGGAGTTTCATTGATTCCTTGCTCAATCCAAGTCAATTGGTTTCTACTTGGTTTTTCGCCTTGGGAGTTTGGATACTATTACTCGGAATCCTCAATTTGCTGGTGATGGCTCACCCAAGTGGCAAGATTTCTTGGGTTGGTTTCCTGAGTTTTGGAGAATTAGGGCAAGTTCTGATGACTGACTCCACAGGTCAAGGATTCCATCTCGTAGGAGATGGCATGTTCCTCGGACTAGGACTTGTTCTCCTTGGTATTGGTGCTAAAGGAATCACCAGTAATGTCGAAGGTGGTCTTGCAGTTTGGCTGAAAGGACTTGTAGCAAACGACCTATGGCCATCCATGCTCAGCCCAGAAGAAGGTGGTTGGAGGAGAACAATTTCATCTTGGCTTCTTGCAATCGGTTTCATTTTCTACTTCTATTGGGGCATCGTATACTCTTCTTGGGTTGATCCAGGAACCTATGCTGTTTCAGCAGCATTGATTGGTTTTGGATTTGCATTCCTTGCCATGCCGGCAGAGGATGATGAACCTGCTCCTCTCGATTGAGTTAGGCTCATTCGAATACCTGGTTCATTCTGAACCGTGCCCATTTCTTCCCGATAAGGCATCAATGGCCCCTAGTGCAATCCCCTGCCATAATGAAATACTCCAAAGGGTCAACACAAATGGCAGTAATAATGAATCTTTGATTCTTGTTGTAATTCTACCCCGGCCCAAGAAACCCTTCATCAAACTCAGGCCAAGAAGAACATAGATACTACTCAAGGAGATGAGTATCTGTGTGCCAAGTGCATCGAATTCAAATCTGACATCTGTGAAAATGATTCGTGCAAGAAAGAAGAATGTCCCAAACAGGAAAGGGGACAGAGCGAGTACAAACCAGGAAGTCCCAATGAAATCAAAACCGGGACCCTTTCTTAGCGCTGGAGAGTATCTCCTCACAATTCGCATATGGGCTCGAGCATCTCTTTTTCTCTTTCTGAGGAATAATTTCAACTTGTCCTCCGGTACATGCTGAACCACCGCATCAGGAGTGTGAATGATAACCCCCCCTGATTCAATCAACTTCAGCGAGACCTCCATGTCCTCTGCATGATACCAAGATGGGTTGAATCCACCAATCTCCAATAATTTTTCTCGGAGAAACATGCTGCAAGGTCCATTTGCCAACGTGGTCCGACGCGAGCGTTTGCGATATTTACTCTCAATTTCCTGAGCTCTTATTCTACTGACTATGGTGTCTCCCTCATCGAATATCACCCTACCAGTTACGCTCACAACATTCTCATCATCCAAACCACTGCTTTGAGCCAATAGAAATTCAATCCAAGTTGGATAGGGGCGACAATCAATATCTGTTATCGCAACCCATTCTCCTCGTGATTTCTCTAGAGCGTATTGCCTGGCTGCTGCCAGTCCAAGCGCATCTTGATTCAATATTCGGATAGATACACCATTTTCTTCCCCGCTCTCATCACTCCATTTCGCCAACCTTTCAGCGGTTCCATCACTGGAACCATCATTTACTGCAATTATCTCTAATGGCCGGTGAGTCTGGTCCACCAATGATTGGATACAGTCATCCACCCAGTTCTCGCCATCGCGGACTGCAACAGTGACTGAGACCAATGGCAGATCATCCAGAAGAGACCACCTCAAAAACGTCTAGAATCTCCCTACAACGAGTCTTTACATCTTCATCACTGACTCTGACAACAACGCCTTTGCCAGGTTGGCCGTAGATGACAACAGCATTGAGAGGTATCAACAGGTGTAAAGGAATAGGTGCTAAATCCTCTTCTCCATCCACTTTGATCAATACATCGGTATCAGAATGAACTGCAGCACGACATACATTCAACATTTCAAGACTGAGACGCCCCGCAGGGTTGGTACATGAAAGCACAATACTCCAACCATCATCTACAACCTTCTGTTCATCTGGCAATTCACTCCTCTTCGTCATACCATCAACAACTCCAATGTCCGGACGAACACCAATTTCAAGCATTGTCCGAACGCATACGTCGCCTACTGCTACGATGAAAGCATCTTCAGATACATCATCTAGAACCTTGTACATTGCAATCTCAGGAGATTCTTCAGGCCCTTCATACAATACGCCAAGAGGCTCTTTTAACATAGCATCCAGTTCAGTTGGCATTCTCAGGGAATGCAACGGTTCAGGAAACCATGGTCCACCGTTTCTGTCGATTATTCCTGCCCTGATTCTCGTACTACTGACAATTCCTCCAGCCCCGTCTTGAAGATGGCTTGCTTGGATTATCTCTAATGGAGAAAGCCCATTCTCCTCACGGATTTCATTTATTCGTTCACAATTTCCTTTGGTTTCTACAGTGCAGATTATTGAATCACAATCTTCTCTGACAGGAGCAGGGCCCAGTGAGTCTCTCAGAATATGTGTGCTGAAACGCTCTCCATGATTCAGTTCTGCCCAGTCCATCACCTCTCCCAACCTTTCTTCCAATGGAAGAATGATTGAGGATTTTTGCTGAGCAATGAATTCGTCACTAACCCATATTTCGACGAATTCCGCATTACTAGCCGCCAACTCCAGTAGATGTATGTGACCAGAATGAAATCTATCGAAGGTTCCACCCACCAGACAACGGGAGAATCTTCTCTCCATCATGGCATTGGGGTCGCCGAGAGCGAATAGGGCTTTGGACTGTGAGTCCCTGCATTTCTAAGTTGAAAATAAAAAATGTGCCCCGGAGTGTAACAGCCCTCCTCATCGTTGCCTCAGGGGCATGACCCTCACTCCAGGGCGTCTGTCCGATCAAGGGGTTGTCTCACCTTCATCCTCTCGTCCGGCAAGGACCCATACTCGATCGGTATCGCCACCTGTTTGCTCCGAGGTTCATATCCGAAGATCCCCCCGGTCTTCGCAAGCGGCGGACCGCACTCATTGGTACCAGCTCTCATTGTGCCAACCCGGCGAGGGGAGGCTCTCCAGTCGGTGTTGCTGGTGCGGCAGTCAATCCTGAAACCGGGCTTTTTTGAATCCTTTCATTCAAGGTAACCGTATTTGTCCTGGATTCAGTAGATTCTCATGAAACCCACTCAATCGTTTCAATATTCGATTTTCAACAAATTCATCCTTGTACATTGATTTTGGAGAAATCGACAAAGACCCCCATTCCTCGAGTGGTCTAGCCAACCAACCAACACAAGGATGGACTCTGCCTGAACGAACCACACCGCCCTCAATCAAATCCTCTAGACATTCCATGAGGTCGAGTAGATGAGATGCTCCCTTGCCACTATCTGAGTCTACATTATCGAGATGATATCGCATCAATATCTGCAATCCAGGTGTCATTCCTGGATGCTCAGTCTCAATTCCGGGTGAATCGACTTTCTCTCCAATAGGCCTGAGGCAAAGAGCAGCCCAAGGTATTGCAGTTCTAATCAACCATTCACGGCCTTGTTCATCTTCAAGTTGTTTGAACAATATCTCTGGAGCCAAGTGAGCCCACCACTCAAAATGAAGAGATTCAGCCATCTTTCTCATGACCTCCAACAAAGGCTCCTTCGCTTCAACACTCCATTCTCTAAGTACTTGCCAACAGTGTAGTGGATGCTCGTCATCTAGATTTGGAATCAATGCAACCATGTCTTCAGCCCAACTCTTCTTCAGATACCCTCGGCGAGAGCACCATACAATCCCTTGTAACACTGTGGTGATATCTTCAGACGGTAATGTGGACCAAGACTTCCACGCCCATCCAGCCATTCCTTTGCCAAGATATGGGATGGACCACGGAGCTGTTGCTAGAATGTGTTCAGAACAAATTGCAGAAACCTCTGCAGTCTTGGATTTCCTTCGCATCTCCATAACTACATCTGGATTCTCCACCATCGCTCCACGAATGACGTTGGATGCGGATTGCCTCCATTTCATTGGCGAAACCTCGGAGATCTCCATGAGGTTAACCAGCGGCACTTGTTCAGGTTCCAACATCTCAAACCATATTGGATCAAGAAGGGAACCAATTCTCTGCCATCTAGACCATCGATTAACTTCAGGTGTTGCAATCCATGCTGCCAATGGGAACTCACCTTCGTTTCGATTGGCCCATTCCTCATCTCCAAGTGGGCGTGAAGAGGTAGCGATCAACAATGCCTCTTCTTCATCTGCAGGATCTTTGTTATTGAATTGAATAACTGGAAGTGAATGCAATTCAGATGGATTTGAAGGAGGGCTCCAATTATCTGGAGGTTCTGAACTCTCTTCAATCTCCTGTGTCAATATGAAAGGTACCTGTGAGTCATCGAGCAAAACTAGCCGTGCTGCAGGCCAGCCCGAAGAATCTTCTCTCACAAGTAACGAGGGTACATCCATCTCTTCTGGTAGAATAACCAACCTGACATTATGATTATTCAACAATGATTCAAACATCTGTGTTTCAAATGGGCGATGAGTAGGCCAATTGACTACCAATTGCTGACCGCTATCCATCACTACCCAATGCATCAATGCCTTGACTGCATTATCATCTAATTTCGAGATATCCCATTCCAATGTCTTGTCCTGTGGGACTTCCTCCTGCCATTCTACATCGGCCCATGAATCCCTGAATCTCTGCCAAGTGGTTGAAACCCTTGAGCGCCTCCTCCTAGCCCTCCAGCCAGTCAATGCTGCTTTCTGAACCTGGGATAATCGGTCGCGCAACTCTGCAGGAGGTAAACGTGGATGGGCCTCATGTATCCATCTTTCCAGTATTGCTACTGGCAATGGAGTGTTCGATGCTTTGTCGGATAACAAACACGCTCCCTCTCGCGCTGAATCAGCCAACATCGAAGCGATATATCGCTCCTTTACCACTGCCATGACCGGGACATCGGGTCTTACCAGTGGTGCTCTGACATGAGCCTCTCCGAGCACCCACTCGCCACCCCTGATGGAGTGAGGTAAATCTGGAGGGAGTTCATCAGGGCTATCACAGAACCATGAGCCCGCAGCGAGTGTCTCTTTTGCACTTCCAGAAAGTGCGCGTGCGCGTACCAATCCAACTGCAGATATCTGTTCAGACCAACCTTCCAGGGTATCCATCGAGACGCGGTCTCTTGGTTCATCTATCCGATCAAGTGTCTTCGCATCATACCAACGAATCTCTCTCTCTTGTGGCCATGCCCAGAACGGATAGATACCCCCCCCTTTACTTCCGATGGAAACTCCATCTGTCTCAATACTTCGAACTGGGACCAAAAACAACCCTTTCTGAGGCTTCTTCGCGTAAGCCAACAACAGTGAATCGCCATCTCTCGCGACAATGCAACCTTCGGCCTCAAGGGGTATTCCTGACCTGAGAATTGTCCTCAATCTGGCTAGTTCATCTGATTCAAGAAGGGCATATCCTGAGGTTGTCAATCTCTGCATTGCACCTCTGGTTGCATCATCTCTATCAGCCGACACGTGACCCTCGTCACGGAGTTTTTTCAATTCAGCAGAGGCATGTGGAAGACGAAGTTTGGTCGCCGATGCTGCATCACTCACCCTGGATGCACCAATGCTGAGATGGGTCAGTAGACGACGAC
>CAXRJY010000181.1:0-4003 GCA_964230915.1 Candidatus Poseidoniaceae archaeon
ATCTGAGCTATAATTTTGATTTTTTATCGATTGAGAATTATTAATAATCCATTCTCTCAATCCAAGATATCCTTTAGTACCTGCATAAATTAGTGATGACTTGGGATGATTCTGCAGAATAAATCTTGTTGATTCTGCTAAAAAATCATTAGGCAATGAATCTTCATCAGGAACTCTGAATTCAGGGGGATTTGATTGCACTAGCAGGAAACGTGGCTCAGATAATTTTCGCAACTCCTCCATCTGACTTTCTGCACAGATTCCTGTGACCAGACGTTCTGGCGGCCAGAAAAGTAGTGCAGCGGTGTCGAGGACCTCCACCATTGGCAAAGCGTACAGCCTCGATGTTTTGGTTCCTTCCTGACTCAGAGGCATCAGGCTTCATATGCAGCAGGTCCAGCCAACAGACATGGGCATTCTCGGAGGCATGGAAGATTCCATCCTTGATTGGTTCGCTCAGTTCGGTGCTGCATCGCTTGGATTGTTGTCTTTCACAGAGGCCATCATCCAGCCAGTTCCTCCCGACCTGATGTATATTCCACAACTGATCAATGCTGGAGATTCTACAAGTCTCATCCTCTGGTTATGGTTGGTGGTTACGGTGACCAGCGTCGCCGGTTCATTGGTAGGTTATTGGCTGGGTCAGAAGTGGGGGAGAAGTCTACTCGACCGCTATGCCAGCCGTTCTTCAGTGATGCGATTGGAAGCACTGACTGAGCGCTATGGAACTGTTGGAATCTTCATCGCTGCAGTATCACCAATTCCCTACAAGGTATTCGGATGGGTTGCCGGAATGGGGGAGATGGACAAGCGCTCATTCGTCATCGCAGGGTTGTTTGGGCGCGGTATAAGATTCGGGATAGAAGCGATGCTGATCGGTATCTATGGAGACAAGGTGCTAACCGCAATGCAGTGGTTCATGGATAATGAATTCATGATGGGCATCCTTCTTCTAGGAGGTATCCTTGTCAGTATTCTTGCCTGGAACTGGTGGAAGGGATTGGTCCCTGAAGACACAGGTTCCGAGGAATGACCCAGTGGTAACCTTCATGGATGGAACCCATGCCCGTTGGGCTGCTGCTCGTATGGTGTAGCCCGGTCCATCATCTCGCCCTTTCGAGGCGATTACGCGGGTTCGAATCCCGCTACGAGCATTATTTAATAAGAAAATAATCCACCTCGGCGATTTCGGATTCCAATTGAATGAAGTCTTGACGAATGTCGTTATTTGTGACACACCTATCCGACCCCACGGGATGATGGTATGACTGCTGTGATCGGAGCGAGATTGGTCCGTTGTCCTCCGCGTTGGTTGTTGATAAGAATCGAGACCGACGATGGCATCATCGGCTGGGGTGAAGCCATCGGAGACCTGCATGAAGAAGTGGAAGCAGGACTGGAGGCAGCCTCAAAGAGAATCATCGGTGAGGATTCCAGCAACGTCAACAGAATCGTGGAGCGCCTGATGAAAGGTAGGTTCTGGAGAGATGGACCTGTGCTGAATACAGTGGCCAGTGCGGTGGAGATGGCGCTTTGGGACATCAAGGGCAAGCGTCTAGGAGTACCAGTATGGCAACTTCTAGGCGGCAAGGTCAGGGACAAGGTACTCGTCTACCGAAATCTATGGGGTTCCAACCCAGAAGAGTTCGCTGATTCGGCAAGAGCAGCATTGCAAGAAGGCCTTGTTGCAATGAAAGTTAGTCCAGCAGGGCCAACATCCAACATTCCTTCAGATGATGAATTACAGGGAATCGTCGAGATTCTCAAAGCCGTCAGGAATGCAGTTGGGCCTGCGGTGAAAGTCGCTGTCGACCTGCATGGGCGTTTGAGTCCGGCTGCTGCTCGAAGATTGATTCCAATGCTGGCTGAATACGACCCTTGGTTCATCGAGGAACCGTGTCTGCCCGACGATTCCACCGGTATTCGCTTGCTCGATACGGATCTCCCTCTTGCAACCGGGGAGCGCTTGTTGACCCTGCATCAGTTCAAACAACACCTTGAGCCTCCATGCGTCGATATCGTACAACCTGACCTGTCTCTGGTCGGAGGCATCTCAGCAGCGATGTTGATCGGTGAATTGGCGGCGATGGCACAGGTGAGTCTTGCCCCCCATTGCCCATATGGCCCAGTTCAGACTGCGGCTAGCCTACAGATTGCTGCAGCCTCAGCTGCTCATCAGATGCAGGAGGTGCAGAGCCTTGGTGGAGCCGGACTCCCAGGAGGCAGGGCTGGAGGCGGATGGGCATGGTCGTTCAACCTACTCAAACAACCTTTCATCGTCGAAGACGGATATGTTGCTGTGCCCGAGGGTGCAGGTCTAGGCATTGAGGTTGATGAGGATGCCATCGCCGCTCATATGGATGAATGGAATCCACACGCTCCACCGATCTGGACCCAACCTGATGGCGCCTTCGCTGAATGGTGATTCGTCGAAAGATTCTATTCCTTCATTATCAGAGGGTGTTCCATGAGAATGCGGGCAATTATCGTCTTACTCATCGCGCTGACAGGCTGCGGCGCAGGAGTTGCTGCACAGATGAATGAACAATGGCACGTCATTGAGATCGAGTGGGATGTTGAACAAGATGGAGTGTCAAATAATGGCGAAGTGACTATCACCTATGGTCTGGAAGAGGCAGAATATGCTTCTGAGACCTGCTATGATGACGATTGTGAATCAGACAGTGAAACCGAGAAGATATCGAAAATCTTCGAGGATTGCGATGAAGAAGAGGATAAAGAACAGAGAGATGATTGTAATGCAGCAATCACTGCAACCGCCAATACTGTTTACGGATTGAATGGTATTTTCGGCTGGGGTCTGTTCGCAGTTCTTTCCTCGATTTTTGCCATCATTGGCATCTCTGGAAATAAATTTGCGGGATTCTTCACACTCATGTTGTCGCTTTCACTGTTGGGAGTAGCCATTTTCCACATCATGACCTTTCCCGAACTCGGAGATACCTGGGCTGAACAGGATGAGAATCTGGAAGTCTCGGAATATCCCGGCCAAGCAACTTGGATTCTCGGCGGCGGGGGTATACTGACTCTGATAGGTTCAGTGATTGGCTTCAGAGGTGGTGGAAAGAATGATGGATACACAGAACCAGAAACTGGAGGTTCATACTATCATGGAGACTGGGGTTCCTAGTCTTCCAATGGTCGAGCGACCAACCACGCCAATACTGGTGTTGCAAGGATGATTGGACCACCTACTGCACCGATGAAGGCGGGGCCGAAGTCCTTGCTATGAGATGAAACAGTTTGGCTGACGTTGAAATCATCAACGAGTGGTTCTACAGAGCGATTGATGAATATATACGAGTCGAAATCACACTCAGATGCTGAATTGAGAGGCCCCGAGGGGGCTCTTTCTATGGTCATGGTATAGAGGCCGTTTCCAGTACTCCAATTCTCTGCTTGAGTCACCGAGTCAACTAGCCTCTGCAATTCTTCCATTGAATCAGCACTCAGGTTGGCTGGTTGGGAGAAAGTGGTGTTATCAATAAACCCTATTGCTGATTCTTCACCTGGGAATCCACCGCCTTCAACCTCAATAGTGGTTCCACCAGTTGATGCAAATTCGGTCGGTGATTCCAGAGTGAAACTATGTTGTACATCAAAGTCTACTGTAGCGATATTGCAAGACGTGACCATAGACATTGCGACAATCGTTAACGTTGCATTATCATCATATGTCCATGTATAAGTCTCTGACTCACCTGGGCTTAAAGAAGAACGTGGAAACATCACACATTCCTGAACAATATCATTGCTGGTGCAAGAATCTGCATCAATGAAAGACGCAGTCCACACCTCCTCAGTGGACTCATAATCTGAGGACATAGCAGTACTGCTGGCGGCTACGGTTGCGACCAGAATCAATCCGATCACCCCCCACGCAACAGCCATCATGGTTGAGCGTCTTTGCCCTTCAAGTGAATCAAATCCTGGTACTTTAGTGAGCATCTTGTCGGTGCCATATACCAAGGCTTTCTTGACA
>CAXRJY010000182.1:0-5291 GCA_964230915.1 Candidatus Poseidoniaceae archaeon
GGTTCATCACCAAGAACAACAACACTACTCAGGCGGCAGAAATTCCCGACCTCGAGGGGGTATTCAGCAAACTTTCTGCTGAGGCTTTGAAATCAAACAATGAGCAATTTATCGCTCTTGCAAAACAAGCACTGGAGGTGCAACAAAAAGAAGGCAGTAAAGAACTCGAAGTGAAAAGGGCTCAGATAGAAGGTCTACTGAAACCTCTTTCAGATCAGATAAAGACTCTAGAAGTTGAGAATAAAGCAATGGAGAAAGCAAGAGGTGAGGCTTATGGAGAGATCAAACAACACGTTAAGCAGATGCTGATGCAGACCGAGAATCTTGGTAAGGAGACCAACAGTTTGACCACGGCTCTCACACAGAGCGCAAACATCAGAGGAAACTGGGGTGAAATCAGTCTCGAGAATATTTTTGAGATGTCCAATCTGAGAAAGGATATCGATTATGTCCGACAAGAAGGGCAGGATGATGGAAAACGTCCTGATTTCATCGTCAATATCCCAGGTGGCGGAAAAGTTCCTATCGATGCCAAAGCGACTGGAAAGAAGTTTTTGGAATCAATCAACCAAGAATCCGAGGATGAGCGCAGTCGCCTATTGAGGGAACACGCCAAGGCCATGCGAGGCAGAGTAACTGAACTGAAGAAGAAGGAGTATCGTGATTCTGTCGCTGGTGATGTAGAAGCAGTTGTCATGTTCGTTCCATCGGAAGCACTTCTTGCAGTGACCTTTGATTTTGAGCGCGACCTGCATGAATTTGCTATGAAGAATGATATCCTGATTGCATCGCCTGTTTCTCTATTGGCACTGCTTAGAACAATCGCATTCCAATGGCGACAGGTGGAACAAGCCGAGAATACTCGCGTTGCCATCGAAACATGCAGAGAACTGTACAAACGCTTTTCCATATGGTCTGAACACTACGTCAAGGTTGGAGATAACCTGAAGAATGCTGTAAACACATTCAACTCTTCAGTAGGTTCTTTCCAGACCAAGATCAATCCTCAGGTCAGGAAATTGAACGAACTACGTCTGCAAGATGACCTGGCCAAGGAAATCAAGGAGCCAAAGCATGTCGAGGTTGAAGTCAGGGCACTTCCAGAACCCGAAGATTTGGTAGAGGAATAGGCGTTGGATTGATGCCTGATGGCCAT
The DNA here is from genome assembly GCA_964230915.1 of Candidatus Poseidoniaceae archaeon. GTDB lineage: Archaea > Thermoplasmatota > Poseidoniia > Poseidoniales > Poseidoniaceae > UBA226. Next base: position 1,157 of record CAXRJY010000182.1, read on the forward strand.
CAGGGCATACCGTGGAGCACCTGTATCTCGAACATGACGGCAAACTTCTGCTGGTCGATGCAGAAGGGAAAGGACCGATGATTCCTCAGCCGGGAAGAATGCAGGCCAATGACGGGTGGCTGATGCGCCTACCTACTCCGGCTGAAGTTGCATTGATGGGAATAGAGTGGACCGAAAAACGACGCAATCAACTTCATTGGGGAGAAAATTCAGCAACTGTGATTCACGGATTCCCTCATCTAGAATGGCCTGAAGATTGGGCTTGGAAGGACTCTCTCATCGGAGATTCCGCAGTACATCCAGTTGCTAGGGAGTCTGTTTATCGAACCATCCATCGTCTTGTTTCCAAAGTCATGATTATCAGTGAAGACGGAAAGATTGTCATGGCTAAGGTGAAGCGTGGGCATTTCGTTGGAGCTTGGACCCTGCCAGGTGGATATCTTGACTATTCCGAACACCCGAAACATGGTGCGATCAGAGAAACACTTGAAGAACTGGGAATTGAAATACAACTGGATGATGAAGCACCAATAATCTCTGAAAACATCTTCACGGAAGAGGGAATCAATTTCGTTTCATTCTCATATCGCTCTACAGTCAACAGCATAGACATGGATTTCAAGCCAAAACACGATGAAATCGCTGAAGTAGCATGGTTGAGTAAGGATGAAGCAATATCGAGAGCAGTATCTTGGTTCGATATTCAAGCGATTCAAAGTCTGTGATCAAATATTCAATTCAGTTCTAGCCTGTTCAAGTGCCGCTGGTATTCCCTCTGGTTTGCTACCTCCTCCTTGTGCAAACGTTGGCCTCCCACCACCGCCACCAGCGATGTGATGTGAAATTGCTTTCAACAATTCATTAGCATCATGTCTCTCTGATGCAACCGTATTCTCAGTTATTGCAACCAATAACTTGCCTCCACTATCACGGCTACCGATAACAGCCACTGTAGGTTTCGAAGTATCAGTAGTCAATTCCCCCACCATTGATACCATGTTTCGAAGGTCACCATCTGTCTCAAGAATGACATAACGTACACCATCAACTTCAATCGAAGCATCTCCTCCTCCTTGAGTTCGTAATCTAGTATTCTCTGCTTCCAATTGCTCGATTCGTTTTCTTTGTGTCTTCCACTCTTCAAAGAATCGAGTTGCAGTTCGTGGCATATCCTCGTCATCTATCCCGAAAATCGCACTCGACTCGCTCAACAATTGTGCTTGATGGCGTGAAAACTCCAATGCGGCCATTCCAGCAACAATGTGCAGACGTTCAACACCATCTTGGACAGCGGCTGAACGCGTCAACCTGATCGAACCGATTCGTGAAGGGTCATCATGATGGGTTCCCCCACAAGCTTGGATGTCATGCTCGCCAATCTTCAGAACCCTGATGTTAGAACCCTTTGGAGCACCGCCTTGATAGAGGTCGAAACCGTACTTCAAATCCGCTTCCCTGCGTCCTAATTCTTCCTTTTCAGCAAGATTGATCTGCCTAAGCACCTGATTTGACATAGTTTCAATAGCATCGCGGTCTGAACGACTCAATCTACTGTGATGAGTAATGTCTAGCCTCGCACCTTCCATATTCTTGTTGGCCCCAGCCTGATACACATGCGGGCCTAGAATTCTTCTGGCCGAGCCACCAACGATATGCACTGCAGTGTGATGGTCCATCAGTTGTCTCCTGCGTTCTACATCTATCCGAACAGTAACCTCAGAACCTATTTCCAATGCAGACGAAGTGAAGTGAATGATCACTCCATCCTCTATCTGGACATCATCAACAGCATGAGCATCGATTTGCCCCCGATCACAAGCCTGACCTCCGCCTTCAGGGTAGAAACAAGTCTGGTCAAGTACCACTGCGTACCTGCCATCCAAATCCTGACAATGCAATACAGTTGCTTGTGTATTGTCCAGCCAAACATCCTCATAGTACAATTGCCGTGTCTGTGGTAGATTGACATCAGCTGCTATCAATCTCTTCTGAACCGTATCTAGGGCAGCGGCTTTTGCCATAGCAGCATGGCGGTCAGCCATCTCAGCAGTAAAGCCAGTACGCAAACCAAGCTCAGACCAGCCATTTGCATTTGCCACAGAAATGACCAGTGCTGGCGCCATCCCATGAGTATCACTCAAAGTGAATAGAATCTCATCACTTACTTCCGATGCATTTGAAGGAACTTCTTTGAGCATTCCCTTGACAATATTCTCACCCTTACGCAGCATCTCAGAATATTTGGACTCCTCAAGTTCGAGAATATGCATCAGACCCTCACGTGTCTGTTTCATACCTGACTCATCGTGATTGAACTCGAGATGATGAGATGCTAATTCAGGGAGCGAAATCTCCACTCCAAGTTCATCTCGCATTCGAAGAACTCTACGAGCCATCATCCTAGCCAGATATCCAGCCTTTGAGTTGGAGGGGACCAAACCGTCCCCCAACATGTTACACAGGGCGTGCATGTGATCTGGAATGGCATAGATACGTGCTAGAGGCTCTAGCACAGAACGAAGACTCTGTTCATCGACAGTGACTCCTCTTTCAGCGAGGCGTGTAATAAGCGTCTGCCTCAATTCATTCTCATCTGAACCAATCTCAATATTCATGATGCCCATTGAACGGGAGACTTCTGACAGCATCGAATCCAGATCTATGTCGACCTTGTCGAGAATACTGGAAAAGCCTGCCAACTGCTTCAGCCATTCAACACTCTCTGGATAAATCGCCTCATAGATGGTCGGAGTTCCGGCAGCAGCCCAGCAAAACCGCTCAAGACCATACCCTGTATCAATCACCTGTAATGGCATTCGACGATAGTTCAAACCTTTGAGTTCAACATCGCCATCAGGATGCTCCTCCATATCCATGAATACCAGAGTTGCCAATTCCAAACCCCCAACCATCACCTCAACTGCAGCACCAGCATTACCACCACCAGACCAAGGGTTCTCCACATAGGTGACTTCTACTGCATCGATACCCAAGGCGTTGACCAACAACTCATCACAATAAGCAACACATTCGTTCATCCAGTAATACATCACGCCATCATCAGGACGATTGAATACGTGATGAGCCATCATTTCAAATGTGGTCAAATGTCTTCCAGAACGGCCGACTGCGTCCACATCAGTAAGACGGATACAAGGTTGTGAGATGGCTAGCGGGTTTGCGGGAGGTTCAACTTCTCCACTGGTGACATGAGGCTGAAAATCAGCAATGGATGCTATTGTCAAATGGATATCATCACGCCAACGCGCCAATACCGGATATGGTTCAACTCTGCTATGTTCCCGCTGGGCGAAGAAATCAAGAAAAGTCTCCCTCATTCTATCCTTCAACGCTGCACCTCGTTCGGAAAATCCTTTGATCAAGGGATTTCCAATGAAAGTATACTCATCAAGTTCAGTATCTCCACAGGTCTCTCTGTCGCCATCACGGGTCCAGAAATACAGTCCACTGACCACGCATTGCTTACGGACAAAACCATTGTCCGTGAAGAACGGAAGTTCAATTGCAGCAAGACCCATGACTGCCCCCTGAACAGTCTCGGAACGATTCATCCCTTGAATGAAGCGGCCGATACCACACATATGCGCTTATATCCAGCCGCTGAAGGAGTCTGCACATGGGCGGACCTGCGACGTGGAAACATCACCTCCATCAGGATGATGATTTTACCTACACCATCAAGAAACATGGCAGCATGCAGGTGGATGCGAAGTTAGTTGCTGATGAACATCACTGGAATACTCAATCCGATGATCGCAGTCCTGGTCAACTGGTCAATGCTGCAAGTCTGCCAGGTGCTGTTGGTGAGGCTTGGGGAATGGCAGATTGGCACTTTGGATACGGCTTTCCAATAGGCGGAGTCGTTGCTACCGAACTGGAGCATGGAGAACTAGGGGGAGCAATCTCTCCAGGTGGAGTAGGTTTCGACATCAATTGCGGAGTGAGGTTGTTGACTCTGGAGATATCTGAGTCTGATATTACCGACATCAAAGCACTTGCAAGAGATTTGGCTAAGGCGATTCCTGCAGGTGCCAGTGGCAAAGGTGGTGTGGAATTGAATCATCAAGGCCTTGAAGATATTCTTGCAGATGGAGCCATCGCCGCCATCAATCTC
>CAXRJY010000183.1:0-2758 GCA_964230915.1 Candidatus Poseidoniaceae archaeon
CTTCACGTGGTGATGTATTCGTTTCAGCCAAAGAACCCTGTGAATGTTCAAATCAATTCCAAGCCCGCATACTTTGGATGGCTGAAGATGAAATGATGCCTGGGCGTCAATATCTGTTCAAATCGGGGTGCTCTACAGCAACCATGACTCCAGCCAAACCAAAACACAGAGTGGACATCAACACTCTAGAATTACTCCCGACCAAGACATTGGGATTAAATGAAATCGGAGTATGTCATTTCAGTCTTGACAAGAAGGTTCCTTTTGACCCATATACTTCAAACAAGACCATGGGTGGTTTCATCATCATCGATAAAATCTCAAACAATACCGTTGGAATGGGATTGATTGACTATGCACTCCGTAGAGCAGATAACATACATTGGCAATCGATGGAGATTGACAAAGGTTCTCGTTCATTATTGAAAGATCAAAAACCATTCCTCATATGGTTGACCGGGTTGTCGGGCTCTGGAAAATCCACCATTGCAGATAATCTTGTGAAGCGTCTTCATGCATCAGGAAAACACACGATGACACTTGATGGAGACAATGTCAGACATGGATTGAATCGTGATCTTGGTTTTACTTCTCTTGATAGGGTTGAGAACATTCGTCGAGTGGCCGAAGTTTCGAAATTGATGCTGGATGCAGGATTGATTACCGTCGCCGCATTCATTTCACCGTTTGAATCAGAACGCCAGATGGCGCGTTCTTTGGTTAATGAAGGTGAATTCATTGAAATCCATGTTCATGTACCTCTGGAAGTTGCAGAAAAGCGAGATGTCAAAGGGCTCTATAAGAAAGCAAGAGCCGGTGAGTTGAAGAATTTCACTGGAATCGATAGTCCATATGAAGAACCGTTGAATCCAGAAATCAAGATTGATGCTTCTGATATTTCTCCCGATGAGGCAGTGAATCAGATTATCGACTGGTTGCAAGCCAACAATTTAGTTTGACAATATCCAGTCACCTTTTGAAGAATGCGACGCTTGAGAATAGTGGGTTTTCTCTTCCAATTCATTATCCATCTTATTCACCTGCATTCAATAACCAAAATACAATTGCATTTAATTACCCTTGCGAACAGAATCCTTGATTCTCTGGATGTGGCCGCGGCCAAGTCCTTTGACCTCGCAACCCAACTCGATGTAACGGCGAATAGTGTCATCATTGAGGATGCAGAAACAATCTACCAATGCAAATGGTTTGCCGACTAGATTGACCATCACCTCGGGGTCTAGATCCAGATACTCCGAATGTGGAACCGCAAGGACCACAGCATCTATTCCACTCAGGCTCATCGGGAAATCTGAATTGACTTCAATGCTTGACAATCCATCCTGATTGCGGAAGAATTGTTTCTTGCCATGAGCATCTGAATCCTGTTCCTCGAATTCCGACCAATTCTTGACATATGGGTCATGTACGCTGACAAGTCCACCCATCTCGGTCAATTTTCGAACCACGAGTTCTGAACCACTGTAACGAGTATCGCCAACATCTTGCCGATATGAAGCTCCACAAACGAGGATTTCGGCTCCACCCACGGTCTTGCCCATGTTTCGAAGACAATCTCTAGCAATTTCTGCTGCGTGAAGACTGCGGGTATCATTGATATCAATAGCCAATGGTGTGATCTTGAAGATATCATCATTGAATCCCAGGAGGTTTCCATATGACCAGTATCCTAGCCCCCCGTCCTTAGGTAGACAATATCCTCCAATACCCGGCCCGGGGAAAATCATGTTACTGTGGGTCGGCCTCATCTTGATTGCGTCGATGACCTTTGCCAGATCCACTCCATTCTTCTCAGCGAAGTTGCTCCATTCATCCATGTAGGCAAGTATGGTGGCGCGGTAGGAATTCTCCATGATTTTGGTGGTCTCAGACTCGATTGGGCGATCCATCACGGTTAGGGGGAATTCATCGGTGTTCAGAACTTCGTGCAGGAACTTGGTCACTCTAACCCTTGACTCCTTGTTCACTCCTGAACAGACTCGCCAGAAATCACGAATCGAAGATACATACTCTTTGCCTGGCATGACTCGTTCGAATGAATGTGCCAACAAGGGCTCACTTTCTATCCCACGCTCCTTGAATGCCTTCTTCAGAATCGGCCAAGCGACATATTCTGTGGTTCCTGGAGCAACTGTAGTCTCGATCAGAGTCAATGCATGTGCCGGCTTCTTGTCGCCGATGGTTCGCATGGTAGCCTCAAGGGCCTTGACATCTGCAGAACCATTGCGAACATTTCCAAGTTCATTCTTGATGTAGTCGCACTGAACATCAACGATAACGCAATCAGCCAACTTGAGGCAATCACTGCTGAAAGTAGCAGTAAATGACTTCTTCTCACTGATTGTGCGGTGAATGAGTTCTTCCACCTCTGGGTCTTCAGCTTCCAATGGACTGACCCCTGTGTTGAGAACGGGAACCTTCCAATAACTGCGGGCTGAAGGCCTCTGGCAACCAATAACGAATTTTCCTGGAACATCTGCTACGATTGCAGCCATGACAATTCCAACAAAACCCATTCCCATGACCACAACTATCTCGTCGCCGCGCTCTCTGGCTTGTGCTGCCAATTCTTCGACACGCGCAAGATCCTTCATTTCTTCATCCCGAGTAGGTAGGATGTATTGACGCCCATCGGGGGCAGTGGATACTGTAGTACTCATGATGTCACCCTTGATGACCTTGCGGCCGACTGTGCTCGATTTCAATATTTCCTCTCATCATTGACATGAGAACTAAG
>CAXRJY010000184.1:0-2806 GCA_964230915.1 Candidatus Poseidoniaceae archaeon
TTTCATGTTTGATGATGGACAATGGACAGCCTTCACTCCACGCTCTGCCATCATTGCATATTCACTTTTCTTGACCCATGATGAATGAGCGCAGATGGTCCCAGGCCTTAGAAAATCGATGGAATCTAGATACTCGAAAGGATAGAGCCCAGTCTTGGTTTTACAATCAGCGACTTCCTTGCGAGTTTCACTTACGTGTATGTGACATACAGCATCATGTTTCTCAGCCAAGTCCCTTGCTTGTTCCAATGTTTCCTGAGTACACAAGTAGATTGAATGGGTAGCAATTGCATAGTTGATTCTAGAATCAGAATCGTTGTTTGCCAGTAATCCATCTAATTCATTCAATGCCGAACCCGCATCCGGGTGCGATGGTAAGGCCCAATCTGAAACTGGTCCACCAACGAGTCCTCTCAATCCGGCATCATCGAGAACTGCTGCAGTAGTTGCCGGATAGAAGTACATGTCAGCACAGAATGAGGAGCCTGTACGAATCAATTCAGCAGCACCTGCGTATGAACCAGCCTTGACCATCTCAACAGAAATACGTTCCTCGGTAGGAAATATCGCCTTCTCCAACCATTCCTTGAGAGGGTAGCCATCACTGAAGTCTCTGGCATTCAATTGCATTGCAAGATGTGTATGCCAATTCTGGAAGGTACGACTCAATAGACGCGTTGAGCCATCAATATCTTGTTGAACATCCTCATCACCATTGGAGATAGACCAATTCCCATCCGGATGAATCAGAAAGTTTCCATGATGCATATTCTGGTCATCATCGATGAGAATGGTATTGCGATATCGCAGAGCCATATCGTCGTCCATACCCCGTGGGCAGGGCCACATGAGAAGTGGCTTTCGGAATGTAGGAGCCACAGGGGAAACTCGAATTCCCGACCTCGTGATTACGAATCACGCGCTCTACCAACTAAGCTACAGTGGCGTATTCCGCCCATCTGAGGGTTTGAAATAAGCACATCGGCAATCAAGAATCCTCGATTCCATGCATGATTATTTCGACATCAAACCTCAATGCATTGTTGGCCAAAGCAGCCAATACTGGCAGGCTTTCCCCCGAGAGGAAACTCATGCAAGCCCCACCTCCAGTAGAGACATGCCCCATCTTGTCAACGATTCCCATCTGAGATACTAGTGTGGCAGTGTGCCCTCCACCCATCACCGTATAGGCATTTGACTCTGAACAAGCGTTCAACATCTCTATTGTACCAAAAGCGAAGTCATCCATCTCGAATACCCCTGCAGGACCATTTAGAATTACAGTACCAGCATCTTTGATGGCCTTGGACAATTTCAGTGTGGACATGACCCCTAGATCAAGAAGTGGCGCTTCGATAGGCAATTCGGCAATCGCTGTATCAACTCTGTTCCCACCAATGTTTGCAGCAAGGTCATCTGGTAATATGATCTGTTCAGCATGGTCCATGAGAAGGTTGCTCGCCATTTCTACAACATCATCCCATGAATCACCCAACTCATTGCGCAGGAACTCAGTACTCGGGCCGCCTATATCGATACCCTTGCAAATCAGGAATAGATTAGCAACTCCTCCAATCACCCAGACCTGGTCAGTAATCTCTTCTCGAAGCATATTATTCGCAACTCTGATTGAATCATCTACCTTGATGCCTCCTAGAACTGCAATACAGGGTCGCTCGGGGTCTTCACTCACCCTTTGCAATGCTCGAATCTCCTTGGACATCAATTCCCCAGCAACACAGGGCAGTACATTGGTGAATCCAGTGGTTGAAGGAGTACTTCTATGCGCGCAGGCAAAAGCATCGTTGACATATACATCGACGACTCCAGATAATGTGGAAACAATGTTGCTTTCACTCAAAACTTCGTAACTGGCATTTTTCAGAGTATTTTCTTCCTCATCCATCCTTACATTATTGAGCATCAGCAAATCTCCATCTTCAAGAGCTTCAATCGCTGCCAATGCTTTTTCTCCATAGATGTCATTCACCCAGCCGACTTTCTTTCCAAGTAATCTCCCGAGCTCACGTGCATGCCCAAGAGTTCCAGTGAAATCCGATTTACCAGGTCTACTCTGATGGGTCATGATGACTACTTTGCTCTTCGATAATTTTCGCAATGTGGGTAGAATCATTCTGATTCTGGTATCATCGAGGAAAGATTTTGTTTGTGGATGAAGAGGTGAATTGATATCTGTTCTAAGAAGAACAGTTTTGCCCTCTAACTGGACCTCGTCCAGCGTGACGACCCTTGCCATCAGTCCCACGCGGACAACTGGTGGTTTTCAGTGGTTCCCCTGCATTTCACATGAAGCAAGCATACTTGAATCGATTCGCGTAGGCTCTCAGGCGTCCAAATCGCGGTCTAAGTAGGCTCAATAGTGGCAGATTATAGGTGATGAGTCGAGCCGTTGCGCGTTCCATGGCGCGCGAAGGCGAATCCAATGGAATCGGAGGTGCTCGTAAACGAGCCAGCACAGCCACCAGTTCATTTGGAGTCAGCAAGCGTGAGGGACATGATTCCTCCAAGTATTATTCTGGACGAATGTATGATGATATGACACAAGAATCTGATACTGGAGTAGCAAATCCACTACCTGCGGATCGTGAGAATCACATCATTTGCGGTGATAGTCGAAATATCGATATTCCAGATAATACGGTTCATCTGATGGTCACTTCACCGCCATATAATGCAGCCAAGGAATATGATGATGATTTGACGTTCCAAGAATATCTCGGTTTGCTGCGAGACGTTTTCCAAGAGTGTTACCGAGTGTTGGTGCCTGGAGGAAGGGCGGTGGTCA
>CAXRJY010000185.1:0-8020 GCA_964230915.1 Candidatus Poseidoniaceae archaeon
GCAGATGCAGATGATGACCCAGAGGAAAAGGAAGATTCTGAGGACGATGAGAAGGAATCAGAAGATGAAGACGGTGAAGAATCCGATGATGATGACTCAGGTGATGAGGATGATGAGGAAGAATCCGATGATGATGACTCGGATGATGACGACGATGAGGAAGAATCCGATGATGATTCAGATGAGGAAGATGACGATGATGGTGAGGATATTGACGTTGGATCACGGGTCGGAGTTGAAGTTGATGGAGAAGAAATATTTGGAACCATCATCGAATTCAATGACGATGATGACACTGTAGTTATCGAGGATGAAGAGACTGGTGATGAAATAGAAGCACCCCAGGAAAGCATGTTCTTGGAGTGAGTGAAATGGACCCGCTTTCCGTCTTTGACGGGGTGAGTGTTTGCAATAACTGCGGATGCTTGCAACAATCAGGGGGTTTTCGTTGTCCGGAATGTGGGACTTTTCACACCAGTACGCATCTTGAAGAGCGGACTGAACCATTGCCTTCTCTACGCAGCAGAGAAGAACCTGTAGATCCCACAATGTATAGCCTCAATCCTGATTCAGAGATTCCAATAGAAGATGCAGAAGAGGTTGAAGATATGACCACTCACTGGAGTGGAGGGAGTTCAGATTTTCATCTTCCGGACGAAGATGATGGTGAATTCAAAGTGAAATTAGAAGCGATGGAAGTTCCCTCTGCTGAAATATTATTTGAAGAAGAATGATTCGCTTTTATTGTAATTACTGCTTGTTGCAACTATATCTTCCTTTCAATGCATAGAAGGAGCGGAGTGTTCATATCCGCATAGGCAATCCACAATCTGATAGCGATGTCCGAATACCAGGGATTCTGTCTCAAATGCAAGACCTATGGGCCCATAAGTGGCCCTGAGATGCATACCATGAAAAATGGGCGTAAGCGTGTGGCTGGATCTTGTAGTGAAAATGGTTGTACTGGCAAGATATCAAAGATCATCGGATGAGCGTGACTGTTTCACCGATTCGGATAAATAGAGCCCCACTGTCGTTGGCTCAACGGGCTCGTGGTCTAGGGGTCATGACGTTGCCTTGACATGGCACAGATCGCCAGTTCAATTCTGGCCGAGCCCACCAATCTACATCATCACCAGGAATTCTCCAACAGGAGACAATTCTGCACCAGCAGGGGGGGGTAAATCGGGAAAATATTAGTTTTCCCAGCATCATTTCTGCTAAATGGCGTACTGCGAGCCAATTCCATAGATTTGTTTCGCCATTCTAAGCTTCGAGTATCCAGAAAGAGCGCATAACGTACATTATGCGCCCAGAAGGGGCACGGTTCTAGAGGACATCTTCTGGTTCAACCTCAAAAACACCGACCAAAGGGGGACCTTCCAAAACAGATTCGAGTCCACCATCCTTCTCATCCAATTCTGAAACAAGCTTCAATGCCAACCCGATCGCATTCTCAGAATCATACAAGGCCTGCAGTATGAAAGTGCCCTTACCAACACTGGTCTCTCCTATCCAAGACTTGACACAACCTTTGGAATTCATGCGAATCACACTTCGAGCCTTGAGCATTCGTCGAAGTCTCGCCTCATACCCACTCTTAGCTGAAAGTACCGCAGTTTCCATCCACATACCAATCACTTGAAATATCATTATTAGTTTAATTATTTGTTATTCTGCTTTAGACACATGCTTCATTTCTTACCATATTTTCAATGAAGGAGGAATTCTCCTCCAACCATAGTGGCTGCAAATGGAGAGATACCTGGCCTCTGGCACCATGACTCCCAGAATGGTGAATCCAAGATATTGAGGTCTGCTGCGCCTCCTTCTATGAGCATTCCATGTTTCAAGCCCTTTCCATGCTCCGTCACACACGCAGAATTACGTGAAACCGCTACCAGACTTGCCAATGGATCAACACCCATTCTTTGCGAAAGAAGATTGCCTATGAATGGAAGAGACATGATTTGGCAATTTGGATTGAAATCCGTAGCTGCGCACCACGCAAACTCTGATTCTATACATTCATTGGCAGGTGGAAAATGAGTTTCACCCATTGAAAAGGGAGTGCCAGGAAGGAAACATTGCAATGTTCCAGCAGAACTTGCCTCAGCTCTTGCTTGCATGTTACTCCAGTGAGCATGATCGCCAGATAATGCTCCCAATTCTGCGGCGAGCGATAAACCTCCACCATCAACAAATTCATCCACATGGAGTCGGATATCAAGACCACCTTCACTTGCGGCCTTGCATATATCCTCAGTTTCCTCAATTGTGAACCATCCTGGCTCGCAAAAAACATCAGCACTACGTGGCAATCCACTTTCTAGTACTGCGGGAAGTTGTTCTGACAGTATTTGCTCAACATAAGCGCCACGTTCTAGTTCAGGTGGAGCCGCATGAGCACCAAGCCATGTAGAATCGATTGAAATGCCTTGTAATTGAGATGCGGCCTCCAGTAGTCTCAATTCGCTGTCTGTAGTCAATCCATATCCACTCTTCACTTCCATGGCAGTTGTACCATTCGCCAATGCAATATCTATTCGAGCCAAGCCCGTAGTAATGAGATCCTCCAATCTCATCCCCCTGGTCTGCTGAACTGTGTGCACAATGCCACCCCCCTTCTCAGCGATACTCTGGTATGATTCCCCTTGCTGACGCCACCTCATTTCACGAGATCGATCCCCTCCCCACAAGAGGTGAGTGTGGCAATCAACCAACCCCGGAACAACGGCCCTGCCGCCTACCTCGATGACAGTCATACCCTCTATCTGCTCACCGAGTAAGCCGAAACCGCGCTTTCCGCCAACATATTCATCTCTCATTTCTTCCGAATCTGAAATCCTTTGAATCATACCCTCAGAGATGAGCATTCCCCGTCCAGCATTTTCCACTAGACTCTCATCATCCAACATCTGTTGGCCTGTCAATGGACCTTCTCCACCGGACAGATGTGCCAATGGGCCAAGGTCGAGTAACAAGGTAGCCATATGCCTCCCATGAGGGCACGGTTCAAATGGACTACCCCTGAACGGGACTTGAGCGGGATGTCAGCAGGCGTCATTATTGGAATAGAATCGACTGCCCATACATTCTCTTTTGGGCTGGTGGATTCCAATGGTACTCCAATGCCTTCATGTTCTGCTTTGTTACGCCCAAAGGAGGGCGGAATTCATCCTAGAGAGGCTGCTGATCATCATGCAGAAAACTCGCCGGAGTTGTTGGCACGTTGGCTGGAACAGAATTCATTGGAACTTAGTGATATTGCCGCAGTCTCTTATTCTCAGGGACCGGGGCTCTCACCATGTCTCAGAGTTGGGGCTTCGGTTGCGCGTGCCCTATCACACTCTCTCAATGTACCATTGGTGGGAGTGAACCATTGTGTTGCACATATCGAGATTGGGCGGGAAAGATGTGGTTGTGTCGACCCTGTTCTGCTGTATGTATCAGGAGGAAATACACAAGTCATTGCGAGGTTAGGAGATAAATATCGAGTGCTAGGTGAGACTCTAGATATTGGAATCGGAAATATGCTCGACAAGTTTGCTCGCGAGAACGGAATGCCCTTCCCTGGTGGTCCAAAGGTAGAAGCGATGGCTGAGAAATGGTTGGCAGAAAATCCGGATGCCTCGCTGGAAGGACTAGAATTGCCATATGCAGTTCATGGAATGGATCTAACATTCTCCGGTTTATTGACTGCTGCGAAGGGTTTGGTTGAAAGAGGTGCTCCATTGGCAGCAGTTTGCTGGTCTTTGCAAGAGCATGCATTCGCGGCATGTATCGAAGGGGCTGAGAGAGCATTGGCACAGACTGGAAAGAGTGAGATCCTTCTAGGCGGAGGGGTTGCTTGCAACAAGAGGCTCTGTGAGATGTCCGAAATCATGGCGACCGAGAGAGGTTGTATCTCAAGTGTTCCAGAGAAGATGTATTGTGTCGATAATGGCACAATGATTGCAAGGTTAGGATGGATGCAATTGAAACATGCCGGCCCAACTGAGTTGTCAGATAGCGGTGTTGAAGCGCAACTGAGGACCGATCAGACTGTCATCTGCTGGCCTTGAGGAGCAGTGATTGTGCGAAGTGTTATCAGACATGGACAGTGGCAGCCCTCTCAGAGGTTGAATTTCAGTTGCGGCGCGATGAGGATCCTGTGAATCCGTTCGCCAGCGGTCCAGCACCGAAGAAGAAGCCTGCTCGTAATACTCCTCAACGAGGTTCTACTGCAAAATCCAGAGCTCCTGCCAAAAGCAACAAGGTAGAGGAGATGAAAAAGAAGGAGATGAAGAAGAAACAACAGGCTGCACTGAAGAAGCGCATGGAAGATAGCCGGAAAGATAGTGTGGCAGAATCTGGGCCTGCTAAAGCAGGAGGCGGTGAACGTAGTCAGCAGACCAAGGCATCATCTCCACGAAATCAAGAGATAAAACAAGAAACCAGAGAAGATAGACTGGCTGAGATGGAACGTAAGAAGAGGGCCATGGAAGGAGATTCAGGTATTCAACCGGCAACTCCTACAATGCATGAATCTGGAATCAAGCCTTCTGAGGAGGCTATCGCATCAGTTCTTCCACCAGCAGAACCTGAGAACATCTTCGCCCCCAAAGCACGTAAAGCCAAGACATTGAAGCCTGGTGAAAAACGTCCACGACGCCGTTCTTGGAAAGACAAGAAGGGCGGTGGTCGCCAACCTCAGACGCGTAAACTTAACCGCCGCAAATATCTTGAATACAAGTATGAGGTAAGAGAATTGCTTGACATTCCATCAATTCTTGAAGAAAACCGTTCCAATATATTGGGGCAGATCTGGGCCAAAGGTGAACGAAGTGGAATCAAAGAAGCCATCGATTTCATCGACACCAAGGAACAGGAGTTGATTCTGCCAGAAGAGATAGCACAGAAACTCAGAGAATTAGTCAATGGATATGCAACAAAGAGATAGGTGAAAACAATGAGTGAAGAATTAACGATGAGCGAAAATATGGTTGCCTCGGTACATTACACAGGTACCTTGGCAGATGAAGAAGTGTTTGATAGCAGTGAAGGCAGGGACCCGTTGACTTTCTTAGTCGGGCATAAACAGATGATTCCGGGCTTTGAAGAAGAGATGTTAGGTGCTAAGATTGGAGAGCGCCGCACTTTTACCCTTGAGCCAGAGCGTGCATATGGACAGCGAGACGAAGAAGGAATTGTACAAATTCCACGAGAACAATTTCCTGAAGACATGGAATTGGAAGAAGGCATGATGCTTGTTGCAGAAATGGGTGGAGGTCCTGCACCGTTCAACATCATCGCAGTCAGTGATGAAACAGTTACTGCTGACTTCAATCACAAATTGGCTGGACAGACTCTTACTTTCTCTGTAGAGGTTGTAGAATTGCGAAAGGCAACTGAAGAAGAAATTTCACATGGCCATGCCCATGGACCTGGCGGACACCACCATTGAACCCCTTTGCCTGCGGAAGTCTTGTGCATCGAATCCCGTGTGGGCTCAACATGGCAGCGGACCGAGGGGGCGAGAAAGGCGCCCTTCGGAAGGACGATTGGAAAACATTGAGTGGCATTTCAATACCTGAAATTCCAACAGGAGAAGGTATTGTTCCGGATTCGATTGGTGAACCAGGAGAGCCACCCTACACTAGAGGAATACATTCCACAATGTACCGCAGTCGTCTTTGGACTATGCGCCAGTATGCAGGTTTTTCATCTGCAACTGAGACCAATGAAAGGTTTCGGCTATTGTTGGAACGTGGTCAAAAGGGACTTTCAGTAGCTTTTGATCTACCGACTCAACTTGGACTCGATGCTGATGACCCACTTTCACTGGGCGAAGTGGGCAAAGTAGGAGTATCGATTTCAAGTCTTGATGACATGCGCCAACTTCTGCATGAAATCCCATTAGCATCAGTTTCTACTTCGATGACTATCAATTCTCCTGCAATGGTTCTATTGGCCATGTATATCGCAGTGGCAGAAGAACAAGGTGTTGATCCTAAATTACTAAGAGGAACTATTCAAAATGACATCCTGAAGGAATACATCGCTCGAGGAACGCATATTTTCCCTCCAGCCGCATCTATGCGTCTAATCACTGATATCTTCGAATATTGTACTGATAATGTTCCGCAATGGAATAGTATCAGCATCAGCGGATACCACATAAGAGAAGCTGGTTCAACCGCTGTTCAGGAAATCGCATTCACCTTGTCAAATGCACTTGCTTACATCGATGCTGCATTGGAAAAGGGTTTGAATTTCGATTCATTTGCACCGCGACTTTCATTCTTCTTCAATTGCCACAATGACTTTTTTGAAGAGGTTGCAAAATTCAGAGCTGCTCGCTCATTGTGGTATGAACTAGTTACTGAGAGATATTCACCTGAAGACCCAAAGAGTGCCATGCTGAGATTCCATACTCAAGTTGCTGGAGTCTCCTTGACTGCGCAACAACCACTGAACAACATATCCAGAGTAACAATACAAGCCCTTGCTGCAGTATGCGGAGGGACCCAATCGCTGCATACAAATTCCTTCGATGAGGCTATTGGCCTACCTACCATGGAAAGTGCCACTGTCGCTTTACGGACTCAGCAGATCATTGCAGAGGAAAGTGGCGCTGCGGATGTTGTTGACCCCTTTGGAGGGTCTTGGTATGTTGAGGGTTTGACTGCTGACATCAAAACAGCAGCACGCAAGGAGATAGAAGAAATCGAAAAACGCGGCGGTGCTCTACAAGCCATAGAGACGGGATACCAGCAGCGATGCATACACGAAGTTGCTTACCGACACCAAACCGATATCGAAAATGGTGAACGGAAAATTATTGGAGTCAATCACGCATTGATGGATGAAGTACTCAATTCTGAAGGGCAAAAGATAGACCAGGGACTACAGGAACACCAAAGTCAGAGATTGAACAAACTCAGAGCGGAGCGCGACGAAGAGGCTTGTTCTCGATGTTTGCAGGCAGTGATAGATGCTGCTGAGAGCGGAGATAACCTATTCATTCCAGTTTTGGCAGCAGTAAAGGTTGATGCCACTCTAGGAGAGATAATCAATGCACTCAAAGGTGTATTCGGCACCTATGTAGCAGCAAGCGGATTCTGAGGTGAGTGAATGAAGAAGGGAGATATTTGGCCGGTTCATATCGACCACATCGGCATTGCAGCCAATAGTTTAGATGAGGGGAGTCATTTCTGGCGATTGTTGGGCTTGATAGAAGGTGATGAAGATGAAATCAATATTGAACAAGGAGTGAAGATTCGATTTTTCTCCACAGCTCCAGAGGCTGAAGGTAAAGTCCCGAGGTTGGAAATACTCGAACCAACAGGATCAGATACTCCAATCGGAAATTTCATCGAAAAGCGCGGTGTTGGAATTCAACAACTATGTTTCAGAGTCCCAGACTTAGTAGCTATGCTTGAACATTTGAGTTCAAATGGTATTCAACTGATTGACGAGAGTCCCCGTAGTGGGGCTGATGGAAATCTCATCGCTTTTGTGCATCCACGTAGCACTGGTGGAGTATTGGTAGAACTGAGTCAGTCCAGTTGAGTCTATTGTGGCAATCATAAGCGTCAAGACCCTTTCATAGGTCGGACATCCATGCGCACCTGTGTCGACCACCTTATTTCCATGCCGCACCTCGATGTTGTCAAAGTCAGAAAGGAAGTGGAGTTCCTTACCGGACGCCTTGAGATGTGTCTGCAAGATGAGGTTATCAGCAATGATGCCTTTCTAGATGCAGGTGCGATTACAGGAGCACTTGAGATGGTTGCAAATCATATCGACATGGGAGTCTCACAGAAAGAAGTGGGAGATCTTCTGAGACAACAACTCGAGAGAGCGGAAAGGTTGGAATTGAAACATCCCGGCCTCAATGCAGCGATAGAATCTGGCAGGGAGTGAATATGTCGACTCTCCTGACATCACAGGGAGTCGCTAAAGAATTCGGAGAAGTAGTTGCTGTTGATGGAGTAAGTCTGAGCCGGTCCCGTGGCGACATAGTTGGACTTGTCGG
>CAXRJY010000186.1:0-2574 GCA_964230915.1 Candidatus Poseidoniaceae archaeon
GATCGACTATACGAACGAAATAATCGAGATTGAGATTAATGAAGACGAAGGAGAATTGAAAATGATTCTTGGAGATTCACGCATGCACCTTGAATGGGGAATTGAAGGAGACCCTGGTGCGATCTCACTGTTCACTTCTCAGTCCCATTACATGGGCGTTGCTGACGCCTATGGGAACAATGGACAATTCCAGAAGCGTGTTGGAATACCAGTTCATACCATGTTCTATCAGAAATTGGATGGAATTCTAGAGTACGAGGATGTCAACAATGATGGATTGTTCAATGTCCGTGGACAAGGTCTGGCAGGAACTCTCGACGATATGAAGGGGAAAAACCTGCAGACAGAACCGATCGCAAAATGGGTCGATTTCAGAGAAGTATCATGGGAAATGACCAGTTTCTCACAGAATTGTAGCCACAACGACTGCGAAATAGTGTTCATTCTCGAATCCACAGACCTTCAATACAGCCTTGCTGATAATGATACGGACGAGCAACTGGAACTGGTCCGATACATCTTCCGCATCAACACCCAGGAGAAGACTCTGGATGTCGAGGGTATTCCTCATTACAAGGTCAAGTATCAGAAGGACGGAGACAAGAAATTGAAGATCGATAAGAGTGAACAGCAAGGGGCACAGAATGTCACAGCCAATGTATTGAACAGTGTATGGAAATATGACCAGATAATCAATGGCTGGGATGCTGATTCAAATGATTCACGCCTGATGACCATCGTGGAATATGGCATGGGAGCATACATGTCAGATACGGTTGCAGACTGGGCCAAGGAACAATTCGGCAAACTTCCAGGCCCCAAACCATTCGCTGGGCACGCACCATCAAAGAAAGACCTCGGACCTCGGGGACCACAGATGGATACACATGACAAATTTGGACACCCATTGAAGTGCGGACTCGACTATGTGAAAAATGGCGGTGTTGAGGATAACAGCAGTGTCAAGGAACAAGTCAAGGAATATCGAGATACTCATTGCTCAAGTGATGGCGATGAGCTCGATGAAGAGAAAGTGAGGAATTCCTCAATGGTACGTGCTGGCGGAATACATTTCGACAACAATGGCGCTAGAATGGGTAGTATTCGTTGGGTCTCAAATGCAACGATCGATGGAATGGAAGAGGAAGTTCTCTTCCAGATTCACGGGATCCGACCTGTAGTCAGAGCCGACCTAAGGAACAGTAGTCTTCCTGACGGGCATTACAAGGGGATGAGATTGATCGGTGGCTACAACCATCCAGTTGGAGACAACATCACCCATGACCCAGAATACGATGTCGATGTCCTAACTCTGGACACCATGGCCTTTGGAGAACCTCTGGAGATGTTTGCAGACCAGCGAGGCCGTATTCAGATGCTGTTGAAGATAGCCCCCCTTCTTGGCGGAGTGATAATCATCGGTGTAGCAGGCACCATCATGGTGGCACGCAGAAATGCAAAGAAGGCGGCAATGATTCCCAAGTCTGCAGAATTCCCAGCACTTGGGCAATTAACAGACCGAGGAACCGATTGGACCCAATACGAGAATCGCAAGGATGTTTGATTCACTGACTGGGCACAGTCATCTTCATCCCCGTTAGGCCCTTGAAGGTGATTGAGGCGGTATTGTGAGCAGCAGACGTCCGAGCAACAAAGATAGATTCCTGCTCTCTCTATCTGGTAGTCACGAATATCTTGACCGCTATGAATATCCACGTCGATTCAGCCAACGTGGTCTGGTACAAAGAATGGAGATGGCACAATCACACATCTCAAGGACTGTCAAAGGATTGGTTGATGATGGATTGATCATCTCTGAGAGACGTAGAGTAGCCAATGAGCGAAAAAGAGTCACTGCATATTTGCTGACTGACAAAGGCATAGACTTGACTGAAATGTTGTTCAAAGACCTACAGGAAAGGGAAATCCTCTATCGAAGCCAGGATGGTGAATTGGCAAGGTCCACTATTGCTGAACTGTACCCTGAACTTGAAGCATTGGAAGTGGCTAACCTTCTGAAAAGAGCAGAGGTTCATGATGGAATGCTTCTAGTAGATTCACCGGAATCCAGTGATGAAGAATATCTAGACCTTTCAAGTGAGACCATCACTCTACTGGTTGAACTGGCTGACATGAAGATGAGCCAAGGACACAGTACTGATGCTGCTACAGGGCTCAGAAGAGCTGCGACACTACACCGCAGGCAAGGAAACAACATCGGCGAAGTGAAGTGCAA
Source organism: Candidatus Poseidoniaceae archaeon (assembly GCA_964230915.1). Lineage (GTDB taxonomy): Archaea > Thermoplasmatota > Poseidoniia > Poseidoniales > Poseidoniaceae > UBA226. The sequence continues at coordinate 2,237 of CAXRJY010000186.1, forward strand.
CTTGAATGCTGCAGGACTGGATGGTAGACTTGATGACGCTGAACACATATGGAAGTTGATGAAGAACTCAGGTTTGGAGAGATACAGTGGCGATGAATTGTTGACGATATGGTCTCATCTAGATGATGAAGAAATGATCCAACACTGCCCTCCATACATTCAGGCCTATATTCTGTGCAGTCTCGGAAGATGTGAAATCGATGAGGTGCCCAAATCTATCGAAGGTAATGCCTTGCAGAATGCAATCTGGCGCGGAAAACGGCTCTCTCTTGAACTAGACAGTATTGGAGATTCTGGTTCGATTGATGATGAAGAGGTCATGGAAGTGATTTTCGACC
>CAXRJY010000187.1:0-6433 GCA_964230915.1 Candidatus Poseidoniaceae archaeon
GCATTGGCTGTCCTCATCGTAGATTGGATGAGTCACGCCGAGCGAACTTCGGGTGTGCAATTTTGGGGCTCCATTGAAGGGAACTTAATCCATATCATCCCTCTGGCTTTGCTAAGTATAGGCGAGTGGGCACGTCGTTTAGGTAGAATCTCAGGCAATTCATTCCGTATTGCCATGATGCTGGTCGTCGTATCTCCTTCGATGCTGATTGAAGCAAATAGTTTGATTCCATGGGCTTTCTCGCTATACCTGTTAATTGTTGCAGCAGAAGTGTCTCGTAGAGATGTCGAGGGATTGAAGCAGCGTATGGAAGCATCATTGACGATTTTTACCAGTATGGGATTGACAACGCTGTTGGCAGCATTTGGTCGTCTTGAGATTACTTGGAAGGGAATGCCGGAACTTGATGGATTCAATTTGGTATTGGCCCTTATCGCCATAGCATATTTCGCATTGGGTAAATTCAGCAAGGTGGATGAACTCGATTTTGGCCACTTACATGCTTGGATGTTACAAAGCGGAGGCCGTCTCCCTGTATTCGACCCCAAGACTGGAGTGGTCACGGTCCCTAAGCCAAAAGTTCAGGATTTAGAAAATCCAGATTGGTTGTCTAAGAGTTGGGGACCTTTGGCCAAAGCCTCATTGATAGGCCCCCTGATTCTATTTGGCATATCTTTGGCTTCGGTTGATTCCGCAGCCTTACTTGACAAGTATTGGGTCATCTTGTTGGCTCTTCCAGTTGCAGTATTAATCTGGGCGGTATTGAACACTAAGGAGAGTACAGCTGTTTCTAGGGCAGTTGCTGTCAGCATACTGTGGTTCTTGGCTTTGCCATTATCGATCAAGTTTCATGAGAATGGAGATTTCGATGGTTCTCTAGAAATGTCTCGTTTCTTGTTTGATGCCATATTGTTGGCTGGGCCATTGGCTGTTCATCTAATTCTCCAGAAGCGCGGTTTGACTGAAGCAGAGATGTCAAGGAATGCAGATTCGGTAGCTCTAATCGGATTGTTGTTGATTGGAACCTTGGATACGAGTGGTGGTTTGGTATTCTTCACGTTGTTCGCTATTGTTGCCCATAACATATGGCAACACAGTTTGACCGGAGTGGCTTATTTCGCTCCATTCACGCTGTTGTACATGGGCACGCATCCAGGTATGCCAGGGGGGATCTTGAATCAGATATTGGGAACTGGGGCCTTGTCAGATTTGTTGTTAACTGATGGTCACATGTTGGGCATTAGAGTATCTAGAATAATGGGTTGGTTTGGCGCCGCATTAGCCTTGATGATGATTGTTAGAATAATTCAGGATCGCAGAAATCCTCCTGAACACGAGGCTAGATTATCGTTCATTTGGTCTGCTTTGTTACTGATGGTTTCAATGCAGGCAGTCTTGATTGAGGATGCATATCTTCTATTGATCATGGTGACAATTATCGTGGTACTAGGCTGGGCAGCGGGTCGTAGTGAGGTATTCGTTTTCGCTCCTTGGGCATATTTGATCGCTTTGCCTTCTGCAATAGATGCAACCGTTGATGGCCTGAGTGGAGGCGAAGTAATGGGCTATTCCACTCTGTTATCAGGAATAGTTACCATGCTTTTCTCATTGATGGCGAGAAATGGTTCGATGTTCAAGTTCAGTTTCCCTGTAGTTGACACACGCGATGGTCCAAGAAATCTACTCTTCCATTCTACCAATCAAGATCGAGAACTGATTCAGAAGTATATGTATGGAAGCGGATTGATTCTACTTTTCTTGTCTTTCGACATATACTATGGAATTTCCACGGTTTTAGCAGCAACATGGGTAACTTATGATTCCTACAAGAATGGTGAAAGGAATATGTTCTTGTTCAGTCCGTTGTTACATGTCATCGCTTTGGCCAATGTAGAGAGGATGACGGAAACCATCTCAGTGTTTGGCCAAGATGTTACTGGATATGGTGGCTGGATTCTTGTAATGTGGGGAATTGCATTCTCAACCTTTGCTTGGAAACAATGGTACCCCGAGTGGGGTTGGTCAGAGGATGGCTCCGATTATTGGGCTTGGAACGATAGAATGGGAATGTTAGGAGTGATTTACTTCTGTATTGGAATTTGGTGGGCAGGTTTCGATTTCAGCACTTTGTTGGTCGCATTGATCATCATATTGTTCGGTGGAGCAATGGTTGCTATCGATCCTGAATCTGCTTGGCGCAGAGCCATGGGTGTGGCCTCTTCTACATTGGGAGGTGTCGTAGCCTTGGTAGGTGACCATGACCAGACTTTAGGCGGTATTGTATTGATTATTGCAGGCCTTGCAGCCTTCATTCAAGCGGTCATGTATTTCCAGCGTTGGGGAGTAGGAATGGGCCAGATCAGTGTCGAAGAAGGTCAAGTAGTTGCGGAAGCAATGGATATTCCACCTCCGGTGACATCTGAGAAATCTGAAGAATCAGAGTCTTCAAGCACCTCCTCAAAAACTTCCAGTATTGCTGAATCGAAGGCAGAAGATGAGGAAGAAGATGAGGATGATTCACAATCTCCAAGATTAATTCCTGATGTTGAAGAGGCACCTGAGACCGAAGGAGTGCTCGATATGAGTGAGATGAGTCCACAATGCTCTGCAGCGGTAATCGATTTGATGAACGGTTTGGTTGATTCTGGACAGGGCTACAAGATACAACTCAATGAGAGTATGGCAAACAAGATACGTTCTGCTCTGCTGACCACCGATTTCAGTGGCTTCATTCCAAGAGTTAATTTCGACAATATGGGTAGAGCGGTTCTATCATTTGAGGCAGATGCCAGTGCTTAGGTCCAATACGCCTCGCGTATTTCCTGATTGGCCTGCATGCATAGTACAACATCAGTAGGCCTGTCTGGCATGGTTGCTGAATTGTTGAGATGGGCGTAAATTGGCATAACATTGCTTTCATTGACCACACCCCAGCCAACTTGAGTACAAGGTGCGATTGGGGACATTGGCGTAGTTCCAGAAGTTGGGTCCCACGTTGTGAATGATGGATACCAACCGCTGAGGTTCAGGGCATCTCGTATCTGATCATTGGAGATTTTAGCGCTTCCATTGACGAGGAAACCATCTCTTGCTCCTGATTCAGTGTCATTGAATTCAGCTCTTAACCACATAATCACTTTCGAAAGTAGTCCTGCAGTTCGAGGAGTGGCGAAAGATGTCCCGCTTGTAGTGTGATAGCCGTCTATATCCTGATGGTTAGGAAGAAATTGGGTCCAGTCTGCTGCCACATCGGGATATGAACCACTCATCGTTTCCTTTTGGTCATCATCTTCTTCTGCATAGCCTGAAACTCCAATCGACCAAGGTGGGCCGGCAGTTGGGTCCTGAACTGCTGGAGATGGTGTATTGTCTGCAGCACCAGTGTGAATCTTATCATTCTCTACCACGGCTACCCTTGTAGCATCCTCTATGCCAGGAATTGGGACTGAACCAATTGGGCCGAATGATGTGGTCAAAATGTCGACAAATGGGGTATTTGCAGCGGCTAGAACTGCGTTATCGCTGAATCCTTCGACGAAGAAGATGACCGCATCAGGATTGGCGTTCAATACGGATCCAGTGACTGCGGTTCCGTGCCCGTCAGAGGGGTCATCGAGAATTAGAGTCCCCGAATCTCCATCTGGACTGGTGCCGATGATTTTGGTTCCAGGGAAGTATACCACGTCGGTGGTGGTAAGATTATTCCAGCAGGTTTCTTGGTCTGCAGAGAATCTCTCTTCGTAAGTACCATTGAATGTCAGGTTGCAGATTTTGTTGACACCCAGCCCATCCAACAACCATTGTGGATAGGTGTCATTGGTTCTGAAATGGTCGTGATAGACGTTGATTCCAGTATCGATTGGTGCAACGACTGAGTAGGCTGGCCAAACTTCTTCTTCAGCGCTCACATCTTCGACAGCCTTCTTTTCTTCACCGAAGCAACCTACCATGCTGCTTGTAGCAACCAAGCCTACTATCAGAAGGGCGATTGCAGAGCGCATGAAGGGTGCGGATGACCGCTCACTCAAATCTATTCCTCTTCATCGCTCGACACGATGACGCCAGCATCCCATGCTGCTTCGAGTTGTTTCGCTCTCTCTTCAGTAAGGCCCAACCCCTTGTAGGCGAAATCGAGCAACTTGCGCTCATTCTCGGTCACTCCACCATCGTCAACCAATTCGTCATATTGTTCGAGATAGGCTTGTTCGTCCTCGGTGAGCGATGATAGCAGTATTCGTAGCCCCATGTTGCAAGCAGGATGCGATTGACAGATTATGATGTCGGCTGCGCCGATGCAATCAAGGCGACTGACGTGTGGCCCGAAACATGCGGGATGATCTGCTTGTATGGATTGACCTTGAGATGACAGGTTTGGATATCGACAATTGTTCGATTATTGAAATCGCCACCGTATTGACAGATAGAAACCTGAATCTAATCTCTGAGGGGCCAAATCTTGCAATTCAATGCAGTGAGGAGGAATTAGCAGCGATGGATGAATGGAATACTTCACATCACAATGCTAGTGGTTTGGTAGAAAGAGTCAGGTCTTCTGAGTATTCCATGTCAGCAGCGGAATCCGCAACTTTGGAATTTCTGAAAGAGTATTGTAGCAAAGGCAGTGCTCCATTATGTGGGAACTCGGTATGGAATGATAGGCGTTTCCTGCGAAAAGACATGCCTCTTCTAGATGAGTTCTTACACTATAGACTGCTAGATGTATCAAGTGTCAAGATATTAGCAAAGAGTTGGTTCCCTGAATTGGAAAGGTATCGAAAGAAGGGTGCTCATCTCGCTAGAGATGATATTCTTGAGAGTATTGAGGAGTTGAAATATTATCGTGATAATATCTTCAAAGATCATTCTTGATTCTCTTGAGCACAGCTGCAACAACCGCTACGGCGATCTCTCCAGGTGATTCCGCACCGATATCCAAGCCGATTGGGCAATCGACCTCATCAAGTCTTGAAGGCTCAATTCCTGCATCGATGGCGGCCTTTGAGAATGCTTTCCACTTACTCTTTGAACCTATGACTCCAAGGCGAGTTGAAGAATCAATGATTTTTAGTAATCCGATTAGTCTGTCTTCATCTTCTTTCCAATCGTGACCTAATAGCAGGATATCAGAGAATCTATTGATCGAATTTGTGTTTTCTGATTCAAGGAAGTCTTCTACACTGTTGCAATGTCTTTCTCGTGCTTCAGGAAATGCTACTGATGAGGAAAATTCCTCTCTTGTATCTTGAACCGAATGGTCCCATCCTAATCCTTGACACATATGGGCTATGGATTGGGCAACATGCCCTCCTCCCATCAAAAGTATGTGCGGCATCGGCATTACGACCTCCATGGAGATGCTGACCCTGCCACCACATAAAGAGTCGAGAGGAACTACTTCAAGTCCCTTGGCACCTTTGTTGAGACCATAGGTAGTTACTTTTCCTCCGGCCTTTTCCTCTTGAATCATTTCTTTCAGGGCATTGATTACTTTGAGTTCAAGTCCTGCACCTCCAACTGTTCCAAATACCTCATTCGCTGTCAATGCAAGACGTGCTCCTACCTTCCCGGGTACTGAACCAGACGCTTCAATCACGGTGGCTATGGCAACGGGTTTGCCTTCGGATAGGCGTAGAGTACACCATTCCAGAACCCGCTGAGTCATACTGCTGGCTGAGGCCTCTTGCTCAAGTGTCTTGCGACACATACCATTGGGTTAATTTCTGCAGATCCTCTGGCCTATCCACATTCAGAGAGAAATCTACACCTTCGACTTGTACATCGTTGAATTGCAGTATTTCTCTAAGCGATTCATTTGCCTCGGCAGCCATTACTTTCCTGATTGCCTCTCTATCCAGAAGGACAGGATGACCGCCTCTACCATCATGAACAGGCCTTGCACATCCACCTGCCTTGAGCAATGCTTCTATGGTTTCGATGGTGAATCCCGGCCTATCTACAGGGACAATCAATGCCGCGGTGGGAATTTCAAGAGCCAGTAAGCCAACCTGCAATGTGCCGGTTCTTCCGTTTTCAGGCATAGGATTGGTTACTATTCTGGATTCAGGTGCATTCAACATGACATCTACCTGTAGTTCCTTGCGAGTCACTATCACGATTTCATTGCAGGTTTTTTTCACAACCTCTAGAATTCGTTGCAACAAGGTCGAATCAGCGATTGGCAGTAGTGCCTTTGGGCGACCCATTCTCTGGCTGGCTCCTGCAGCGAGGATGATGGCTGCTACCATTCACAGTCCTCGCGTCATCTCTCTTCCAATGATCATTCGTTGTACTTGAGAAGAACCTTCGTAGATTTGCATCACTTTTGCCGCTCTCATCAGTCGCGCTACTGGGTATTCTTCGGAGTACCCATATCCACCGTAAACTTGCACTGCATCGGTTGCAATCTGCATGGCGATATCTGCTGAGAATCTCT
>CAXRJY010000188.1:0-14496 GCA_964230915.1 Candidatus Poseidoniaceae archaeon
ATACATGGCTTGATGGTTGTAGACAAGGATGAAACTCTAGTCGATGTAAAAGTCGAAAGGGCTACTCCTTTGATGTTGTACATGTTTAAGCGAGATTCTGTTACACCTGAAGACGTATCAAATGAGAGTGTGGAGGAGATCGAATCGTATGAAGAAACGAATTATCTTGATGATTCAAGATACATCACATTGATGCTTCTTGCATTTCTTGTCATCTGTGAACTTTTCTTGATGTTTCGAATTCCATATTCAGTCTGGTTGCGTGGCCTTACCTGGACAGCATTGCTTCTATGTTTCATAATAGCGATTCCATTGAGTTTCGTGGCAGATCTTGGAGATGGAAGCAATGACCAATTCCAAAATGACGATGGTGAATCCTTTGTTCATAGAACCAGTTCATCGGAACTCAGTATGATAGCCATTGGTTTCGAGTCTGAATTCGTCTTTTCAGGATATGACCTGGGACTCGTTGCTCCTGACAATCGTTCAGCAGTTCTTGAACAAGCTCCTGAGCCTGGAACGGAGGATGCAGAATCATGGATAGAACTTGAGTCGAGTTTTTCAGTTGAACTAGGCAAGAACCTGCAGTTTCTGTTATTGATTCCATTCCTATGGTTTGTTCTTCCGTCATCACCACCGAAAACTGAAGAAGAACAATCTGAAGGCATCGATGAAAGTGAATGAGCCCCTCAATAATGGAACTCAAGATATGGTTAGCATGGAATACAACCATCAATTCAATTGTGTTCGCGTGGTTCAGTGAATGACGATAACGAGCGAATCGTTTCCATGGTGGAATGGGTGGTTCTTGCAATTGTCATCTTTTCCACAATTGGTATTGGTATGGATTTCAGTGGTGAAGAAGAAGTTGAGATGGAAGTATCCAACATATCTGGCAGCATCGTTCTTTCGACTAGGTCCTCAATGGATGCAATAGGTCTAGATGAATATGATAGGGGAGCAGTTGCAACCCTCGACCTCGACGTTAGTTCTGTAATCAGTGAGGGCTGTATGGATTGTGTAACTCCACCAATGGGGATTCAACTCTATGGTAGCGTTGTAATTACCAATATCAACGGCGATGGTGGTTTGGGAAGGATAGAGTCCACGCTTTCAGTCGTTCATCTTCGGGAATTCGTGGATGAAGGCTTGGTCATCAGAGAATGGTTGAATCTAGATTGGGATGCAGGTGGAGAATCAGTTCATCTAGAGATGGTATTGACACATGATCCTCCAAGATGGACCTTCGATGACAGATTTCATGCCTCTTTCATTTCTGTTGATGGTGGAGAGGAGAGTCGGTTCGGCCCCTGGTTGTTCATTGAAACCATGCTCGATGATACTGTGAACCTGCGTGGCTGTCTTCCTGATGCATTCACCTGTGATAGCGAAACTGTGCATTCAATTGACCTGACATCCACCTTGAGCAAAATCAGGACACCGATGAAGTTTGAGCATCCATCATCTTGGCAAGCAGTGTCTACATCATCTGATGGAGATGAGTCACCGCAGTATTTTGAGGATCTTCGACAAATATTGGGTGCGGATTCAGAGGTTTCAACCCAGGCTCTTTCTTGTCCAGCCAATGGAGAAGAAGTTCTTGCCATGAAATCTTGGCAGGTTTCAGTTTATAGTGAAACAGCGTTCGCTCCTCTGAACAGTTGGTATGAGGCATTGAAATTATCCAGCACTACTTTCACTCCTTCTACAGGAGTCTGGACAGAGGCAGAATTTGAAAATAGTGGATGCGGTGAATTCGTAGATGAACAAGGTCAAACAACACTTGGGATATTCATCATCAAATGAAGTTGAATGACTGAGGAAAATGGTTATTTCCATCTACGATGGAAAAAGCATCTCAAAAGTGGAGGCAATAGCCATACATATCAGATGTTCATGCGCGTAAGCATGAAGCGCGTAGCAGTAACCGTGGTTTTTTTGATGTTGTGCATGTCCTTGCCGGCAAGCATAGCAGAAATACCAGCCCCGAATGACAAGAATGGAAGTGATTATCTGAGTGTTGACGGATTCGTCACCACCAAGTTTGCAAGTGTTGGCTCAGATGTAGTGATTAATGCCTTGACCAGAGGACACAGCAGTACCACCATGGTGACTGCTGAGATTCTCCATTTCGATGAAGAACCAATGGATATCATCACCTCAGGGAATCCTTTCGTTGGGGAAGGAACACTCATCGATATGGTTTCATTACAGACTACAGGCCCTCATGAAGATGATGCAAACACCATGGTCTGGGAAGGGACTTATGTCATTCCAGTGAATGCCCTTGGAGGGACATATAGAGCCAGAATCATCGCAGAGGATGGTTGCTGTCTTCGAGCGGTTGACGATTCCACACAATTGCCAAACCTGTTCCGTGGAGAACTTGAGAAGGTTCTCGAAGCGGTCGCTGAAGGTTGGGAAGATTATGGCCCTGCCGAGGATATCAGATATGAATTCCAATCATTGGATGATATCGCTGAGAATAATGGTGGTTGGAGTACATTCGTTTCCACGGCCAGTAAGAGAGCAGGAAGTGGAGAGAGTGCTGAATTGTGGGATGACATGATCACTGCTGGTCGAGATCAGTATGACATGGAGGCAGCGTCCAATTTCCTTGTGGCTTTGATGGAATTCTTTGATTCTGAAGATATTGATGCCACTATGGCGATGGTGACTGGATTGATGACATATCTTCACGAATTCCCATTCCCTAGAACCTTCGATGACTTCGATGAACTCGGAGACTATTTGATGGCTGCAGATCCGATTGAGAACTTCACACGATTTGAGGGTACCACAGATTTCGAGGGCGCATACAATGCCATGATTGGTAGTGATGAATGGGAAGCACTGGAAACTGCATTTGATGACCTGCTGAATATGCGAAAACCATTCGAGGCTACACAGACCATCATGCACAATATTGCCCTGCTGGCAGTTTCTATACACCCCGAAGCCATCATGGAGGGGATGATGACATATTTTGAGCCATTGATGGAAGGAGATTTCGACAATATGTACCCAATTCAGAAACTCGTTGTCAGATGGGTCGAGATGGCTGAGCACCTAGATGAAGAAACTGATATTCAGGATACGAATGGTGATGATTTCCCCGACAAGATCATCTGGCAATACGAGAAGTTGCTTGAAACTCCAGAAGGGCAGGCATGGTCTGCCAAGATGGCTTCAGGCGATAATTGGGTGAACGATGTCTTTGACAATTTCAATTCTCTTCCTGAGGATGTTATGAAGATAGGTTATGATGCGGCCATTGATCTGGTGGAGGAGAGCGATATTCTTCCCGCAATGGAAACTTTTGGTGCTTGGATTCGAAATGCAACTTTTGGCAGTGAATGGGAATATTGGCCTGATCATGATGAAGAGGAAGAAGAGGATGATGATGTCTGGGGCGGTGGCGGAGATTCGTGCTCCATATGCTTTGAATTCGATGACATCAGCACTTCCAAGTACGACAAGAATGTCGTTGATATTGGGGTTGAATTAGCCTTCTGGGGCCCATGGGAGGACTCAGATTATCCAAGCAAGTTCACCATGAGTATGACCAATGATCATGGTGAGACGGTTTCGACGGATCTGAATCAAAGAGATGACGACCGTCATCGATACTATGGACGAATGACAGCAACCAACATTGAAGATGCGGTGTGGCAATTCTCTGAACCGTTGGAGGATTACGAACCTGATTGTGCTTCGGATGGATGTGAAGTCAGTAATGCTGAACTCCATTTGAAGAATCTACGTCCTTCGATGATGGAATCCATGTCATGGGAGACTACAGATGAGGTGTTCATGGTTTCAGCACTCGGTGTCCTTGTAGACCAAGATGAGACAACTCTGGCCTCTGCTCCGTACACTGTTGACACGTTGACCTATGATGCAGCAGGTCCTGTACAGGGTGCAGAAGTCGATATCGCCATCATTCGTGCCTCTCCACAGGCTGCTGATGATGCCTTTGCGGCCCTCGAACCGGAAGGAGAGATTGATCTGACGATTGAAGAGCCTTCGACCTTTGAGGGCAGATACACTGGAGGAGATCTTGATGGAGATCTCTATGCATATATCCAGAATTTTGGTGATTGGGAAGATGATGAACGGGCTCGCAACCATCCTCAAGCCATTCATCTCGATGAAGAGGGTGATTACGAGATTGAAGGACAGGGCTCATTTTGGGATGGTAGTGATATTCTTCCTTATCCAGAACGAGGATTGGTTGAAGTGATTACCGAAGGGACCACTGACGGCGGCCTTGGGTTCACCTTCTGGCAGCAGATTCCACTACCTGGGAGCAGTGGATGTGCTCGTACGGAAGGTAGTGGTGACGGTAGTAGTGGGGTCTGGATTGGATGGAGATACGAAAATTTCAGGATCGACTCAGACGAGGGTGAAGAAGAAGAATTTGACAAGCCAGACCTGAAATCCCTCAATATCGATTGGGGAGATGGAGAGAGTTTTCACCAGAGCATGGAGAACAATTACTACGAAGATGGATGGGAAAGTCATGATTATGGCGAAGATCAAGAGGACGAGCATTGGATAACAGTGACATATACAGATGTCAATGATAACTCGGTTGAGCATTATTTCCAATACCATAAGGACATGGGCTTCTACAATGAACGTGATGACTACCATACAGGTTGGCATGAACAGGGATACTGTGAACTGTACAGCAGCAGTGATGTCATGCCTTCGCCTGAGATAATTGACAGTTTCATCACCGATGGCCCAGTAGAAGTGATGACCGAACAGATATTCACTAGCAACAGTGATGGTGAAGCAAGCCTATCGGTCACTCCTTCATTGCCTGGAGTCTACACCAGCATTGTGAGTTCAAAGTATACTCGTTCTGATGGAGCGGTGATTCGAGGAATTGGAATGAATGTGGTTGCAGCGACCGAGGCTTCAGTATCTCTTGGAGGACTGCATGCGGAGACATCGATTGCTGGTATGCCAGTCTATTCAGTTGAACCATCCTCTTCAGGTCTTGCCACTATATCGATTGCCCCTACGGGATTGGATTATTCAGAGACTGATACTCATATGGCTTGGATGGGTATAGCGCCAATGGATCTATCCGAACTGTTCACAGATATCGATGGAGACATTTGGTCGGAAGCTGAAGATTTTGAGATTGAGTTTGAAGAGGGAGATACATCGCGCTCACAGGAGGTTAGAATCCACGCTCCAATCTCTATGATTGCTGTCGCAATCTTCTCTGAAGAATCCGAAATGTTCCCAGTAGCGGTACATATGGGGATTCTCTTGAATGACCCTGGCGTTCTGGATATGACAGGTTCACTAGGTCCAGGTCAAACCACCAACATCGCATTGGCTGAGGAAGAGGGTGAAGCATCGCGCATCCTTGCTCTTGCGGCACCGAGACAAGGTTTTGACCCTGCATCGCTTGATCTAGCATCGTTCTCTGACCTGTTTTACGGAGAAGGTATCAGGAATGAGGTCGATTGGCTTGCTGCCGAGAGGGATGCTGTTGAGAACTGTGTGGAATTAGAAGCATGGTATGAGCATGACGATGATTTCAATGTCAGGGTACAGGTAAGGAATGAAGAAGACCGATATTCCAGTGATGGTCAAGATTCCTTTGATTCTGATGATTTTGTCCTGAGGGATAGCAATGGTGACCTGGTGACGCCGGTTCAGGATTGGCAGTCTGAAGAATGGGACGACTGGGTCTACGCACACTTTGATTTGAATCAGGGAATGGAGGAGGATTCAGGAGAGTACTATACTCTATCGACAGGTTCGGGAATCGGAGAATTTGAATTCACCATCAACTATGATGAAGGAGAGGATGGAGAAGATGGGCATTATTATGTTGAACATCATGGTAATGATTGGAAGTGTTCCAGCGATAGGCAGATGAATGAAGATGAGGAATTCGCCATGTTGGATGATTTCCTCGGAAGTCTGAATTCCGTTGCTTGGGGACAGGGGACCAGTGCAGACCTGCACCTTCCTGTTCTTTCTTCACCAAAGGACATGTACACCGTGATTGTAGTTGCACAACAAGGAGAGGGGGATTCTGCGACAGTCATGTCGGCAGTAGGAACACAGGTATCGGTACCAAACCCTCTGCCTCCAGAGATGCAGAATCTGACATTGGCATTCAGTCCACCGAACCCAGTACCAGGAGATACTGTTGTGGTGACGGTCATCGATGAAGATAATCAACCAGTGGAAGGCCTTTCAGTACTCGTCATCAGAGATAGCATGACCTTGTTCAGCATAGTTTCAGATTATGATGGTCAGGCGACTTTCAGCATACCAACAGGTACTCTATTGGTAAGAGTTGGTGGAGGAATGTACAATTCTGTGGAGTTGACGATAGTAGTCACTGATTCTGGTGTGATTGTCGAAGGTGGTGGAGAACTTCCAAGTGGAGGAGATGACCTACCTTCAGGTGGAGATGGAAACAACACCACTGAGGAAGATTGTGAAGATGGTTCAATCTTCGATCAAGTGGACTGTGAGGATGATGACACAGAGTCATCGAAAGGCAGCGGTGAGCCTTCTGGCGGTTTCTTGCCAGCTCCAGGCGTTGTTCTAACAGCATTGTGTCTACTTGGTGCAAGTTTGTTGCGAAGACGAAGCAAGGATGATTGAGTATAGGGTTCAGGCTTCCCCATATGGCACCAGAGCGTTTTCGTTTCGCCCTAGTGTTTGGCCTGTTCATCAGTTCCGCTTTGTTGTTGGTTTTTCCACTGGAGATGGCCTTGAACACCGAGGTCTTGTTGGATGACCCAGTGAAAGCACGTATTGAATCAGAATCGGTTGGAGATGCCAAGAATTCTCAACTCGTTCTTCGTTTTCAGCACGACGAAGGAGGTCCTCTGACGAACAACCTGTCACGAGTACAGGGATTGCTACAACTTGAGTACGAAATCATGTCGGGAAGCAATTCAGATACTGCATGGACCTTTGACCATGTTTTCATTGAACGAATCGAGTCTCCCTTGATGGCATGGTCACAAGCCTTTGATTCGAGGAATCGTTCATTGGTCAATGCTACACAATGGGCAGATGTTCTGAATCCTACGCTTGAACAGGGGTGGTGTGGAAATGATTCAACAGCAGATGAGAGAGCAGCATTTGAGTCGACATTGTTGTTGCTTCCAAGAGAAACCAATCTTGGTGTTGCTTGCCCCTCATTCTCAGGGGCTTCAGCAACTCAGGCACCTGCTGCTGATGAGATGTTATGGCTGATATGGATGGGTTCTGTAGGTGAGGATACCAATTGGCACACGTTGAGTGACTGGGCTGAGAAAGTCAGTGAGGCTACAGAGTTCGAGGTTTCAGCGGTCGGGATCAAGATGATGTTCAATAAATCCAGAAAGATTGCTGAGCACGATATGAATTACATTCTCTTGCCATCTTTGTTGTTGCTTGGTGCCATGTTGGCCATAGGATTGAGAGATCCAATGGTTGCTGCGGTGACCATTGGTGGAGTGGTACTTGTCATCACTGCTGAATTGGGAATTCTCTCGGCTTTTGGAATGACGTTCTCAATAATCGATGCTATTGCCTTACCGATAATCATGGGAGTTGCCGTTGATGGTGCTTTCTGGTACAGTCGTTCCTCAAGAAATCGCGATGAGGTGAGGACCATGCTGTTCGTGGCTATGATGACCACCTCAGCAGCGGTATCATTGGCCTTGTTCTCGCCAATCAGAGCACAGAGGTCACTTGCATTGGTGATGGTTCTGGGAATAGTGTTGGATTGGATGGTCACCCGTTTCCTCCTCGAAGATTTCTTCCTGAAACGGCGTGCTAGAACTGATAATGAGGAAAAGTCAGACTTGTTGCCTTCACATCCAGCCATGGTATGGTGTTGGCCTTTGGCGCTGTTGATGTTGGCAGCAGTAGCAGTCGCTTCCCCAACCGGTTTTGAGGTATTGGAAGTGGAACAGTTGTTGCCAGAAGATGACCCAGTAATCCTCGAAATGGAAGAGATTCAATCGAAATATGTAATCGCATCTAGTACCCCGGCATGGATTGCAGTCGATGTTTCTGGAGACTCATCGACGGATATGCAACAGGTATTGGATTTACAGAAGCAACTTGGGACACATCCGAGTGTATTGTCCTTGGATACAGGAGTCTTTCGTTCAGCCATGGTGATGGGATTGAATGGGGAAAATGTGACTGAAAATACCACCATCGACCAATCAGCCATGTCTGATTCTGGCTCGTTGTACTTGGAAGATCCTAGATTGCAGAGAGGTGGCTCAACTTCAGGTGTTGCCATCGTGGCCTTGATCGACGGTCATGAATCAGATGCAGCATTGCAGTTCAGGGATGATGTCGAGAATCTGTTGGAGAAGAATGGATTGACAGGAGGAGTAGGTGGAGACCTCATCATGGGGGCTTCATTGACAAGAGATTTTGATGAGAGTAGGATATTCCAGATATTTGCTGCTGGAGTTGCAGTCTTCGTTGTTTCTTACGCCATAATCCGTTCTCCACAAAAGGCAGTTCGTATTGCAGTGGGAACATTGGCGGTTGGTATTGCAGTCGACGGAATGGCGGCATTTCTTGGTGGTAGAGGTGTTGTAACGGCTCCTGCAGTACTTTTGGGAATGGGCTTTACTGCTGACTATCTTTCACATGCCAGTTCAGAGCATGCACCAACCAAGAGGGATAACTCAGCCAGATGGTGGGCTGCAATGTCGTCACTTTCTGCCTTCGTGTTATTGGGGTTGGCTCGATTCCCTCCAGCCAAGGAAGCAGGGAACCTACTGACCATCAGTATTCTCTTCTCAGTCATTCTGGCCACTTTCCTCTCATTCAGACATCTGACTGAGCCTAGCAAGACCTATGCAGATGAGGAAGAATGAACAATCAACTTGTTCAGAGGTCAATCATTTCCGGCATTGATTCATCCTCTTGTTCGACCAGACTGGCTTGATCAAGACTCGAAGCCGCAGGCGTTGTTTCAAGTGCACTGTCGAAAGAGGTCCAAGATTCCACCACGCCTTTTTCACTTAGTTTCCTGCGTCTAAGGCCCATTAGGAAGATCAACAGTAGAATGACTAGAGCACCACCGCCAATTCCACCACCTACCTGGCCCCAGTTTATTTCACCGATTTCCTCTTCAACCAGCAGGTCTCGAGAAAGTTCTCTCACTACATCTTCATCGATTGCTTTGATTTTCAATTGAGGTCTACCCGCTTCTGCTGGCGTGAATACCAAAGTTCCGTTCCAGATTCCATTCTTATTGTCAATCAAGTCGAATTCCCATTCTTGGATACCGTGTATCAGTATTCCCTGAACGATTTCTGTACTGCCATCTTCATCAGTCATATTCACTGAGACCCAAAGTGTCACTTTCTCACCAGCAGTGAATTTCTCTTGTGAAAGAACAAGGTCACTCAATACGGGCCATGACTCCTTCAAAGTCAGATTGAAATGTAGTTCATCTGAAAACCTGCGAGTATCGGTCACAACCAGTTTGATGTGATGGAACCCTGAAGCCAGTTCTACTTCTCCGTAGGAGCGGTTTAGAATCAAGACCCAGCCATCATCACTATTTCGGAACCATTCAAAATCAGCGATGTCGCCATCAGCATCGGTTGAGGAATTGGCTGAGAAGAACACACTCTTTGTAGGGTCCAATGTCTTTGAGACTCCAGGAGTTACCTCTGGTGAATCGAGTACAGCTACTGGGGTAGATTCTGCAACCACCAGTGTGATGATCTCACTGCGTTCCATACCGTTAGCATCTCTTAGCAACAGGGTGAGTTGATGTGTTCCATAAGGTAGTTGGATAGGATGGGTTGTATCGGCATCCACTTCTTCGAGAATTGGCCCGTTTACCAGTGGGTGGTCACTGACAACACTTAGAGTGAAATCATCCCCATCAAAATCAATTGAATCTGAAGCGTCGATATAGATAGTGTCCTTTGAGAGGAATCCTTGTCCATCATATGGAGTGACCAATCCGAGAACAGGAGCAGACTGAGCGACATCAATTGTGAATGAAGCAGAAGAAACTCCTCCAAGCAAGTCGTTGAAAGTCACTGTCACAGTATGGTTTCCAGCAGGCATTCTCCCTTCCCAGATGAGCCAATCTTCACCTTCGGGAGTCAGGGCTCCACTGATGTTTGATATCCAATCGATGCTCAGTAGGTCTGAACCAAATGGATTTGGAGTCTCTGAACATAACCACATGCCAACAGGATATGAACCGCACCAAGAATCCCAGTCGCCCGAACCTTCGGCACTGAAATTTACCAATGTAGAGGTATCGACCAACAAACCATCCATTGGAGTTTCAATGTTCACTTCTGGTGCGCTGTTTTCTACAACTATGGTCTGTGTCAATTCTGAAACTTCATTGATGTGCTCGGGTCTGTCATCCCAGACTTGAATGAGTATATTGTGGGTTGCTCGTGAAAGGTGACCATGCCAAGATAGAATTCCTGTGGTTCCGTTAGATTCACCAAGGGTTCCGTCCACATCAGATATCCATCGAATTCCTATAGAGTCTCCTTCTGGGTCTACTGTGCCAGTGGAATTGAGAGATACTAGTTGATCAGAAGTATTTCCATCCCTTTCAATCACGAGAGCAGGAATTGGCATTTCATTGTACAATTTCACCTCAATTGTCCATACAGATTCTTGATTTATTCCGTCGCTGAAACCAATTTCGAGTGTGAAGTTCGCTTGTGGTGAATCAGCGAAATTCAACGTCCATTCGTCTTGGCAATCAGTTCCAGTGCAATATTGGGAAGAAGGCCAATAGCTGGTCCAGATTCGGCGAGTCAACGTATCGTCTTCAGGGTCAATTGTTGAACTGCTGTTGAAAGTGACATCTTGAGTCCATGCAGGGCGTAGGATATTGCTGAAATCAGGAAGAGGCGAGGTAGTGATGCTGATGATTGGCGGGAGGTTGGTCAGTTCTATGGTGCGAGTTTCAGATACACAATTTCCTGCTTGGTCACAGATATCCAGCGTAATATCATGGATTCCATCATCCAACATGGCGCTTCCACCATCGTTGACGGTGATTGAAGAAGATGAACCGAAAACTCCATTCAATGATGATGTCCAAGTAAATGTCATAGTGTCATTGTCAAGATCCCAAGAGTCACTTGCATTGAAAACCACTTGGCTTCCACTGGGAAAGATATCCTGATCCAAAGGTGTTGACCAGATGATGAATGGTGGTTGGTTCGCTAAGTCCAATACACAATAGAGAATCTCATCATCGTTGAAGGAGAATGATGTGGTGTTGGTAGTGTTATCATAGGAGCACTCGACTGAAACTTGAGTGAAAGCACTGGCTCCAGTAGAGTTCCAACGTTGGCCAATGAAATTCGGATACTTATCGAAACCTAACCAGTCGCTGACATATTGGAAGTCGGCGGAGTATTGATCGAATGATACTTCAACGTCAGCTCTAGGAATTCCATTGCCGTGTTGATTGATGACCCAGATTGTCATGTCCCACGCCAAGTCGATATAGGCTCCATTCGGAATCACCGCTTGATTCAAGTCGATGTTCTCAGGTTGATGGAGACGGAGGTTGGAATTAGCATCCAGCGACAATACATGGCTTCCACTCTCGTCATATGTCAAGGACCAATTTGCCTTGACATCTGTGAATTGAACTGAACCACTGCAATCATTGCTGATGTTGACTCCAACTCCAATCAGATCTGAGTGATTTGAGAGAATCAGACAATCGCTACCTCGTAGGACCGTATGCGAAAGTTCACTTGTCCAAACCCCGTTATGATTGGCATCCCAGTGTAATCCATGATGGCTTCCATGCATGTCCAGTCCATCGATAACACCAGCAGCTTCTACGATGTTGATCGCAGGACCGCTGCGGTTTACCCACACATTGACATCCAACATTTGGAACCTCCCTCCTTGATATGATGCGGTCAGGCCACCATTGTCGATGAAGATTGGAATGGTTCCATTGAGAGGGTCATAGATGTCAAAATCATCAAGCCATAGGTCCACACTGTCCTGTGCCCACACTCCGCCCCAGGTATCTTCACGTGAGATACAGGTTCTGCACATGACATTACCACTGTTTGATTCAATATCATTGGATTCAATGAAAACCATTCCCGCCCCATCTTCTGGCCCTGTTGCTTGATGGCCATTCCCAGAAGTGGACACATTCGAAAATTCGACCTTACGTCCATCGTAGACTCTCACGGCTGAGAGATTGTTATCATGAATCTCCATTCCATCAACAACCAATGCCGAGCCATCTACTCTCAACCCTTGAGCACTATTGTTGAACAAGGTCCAGTTTTGTCCTTGGATTGCTCCACCTGCTTCAATCCACACCCCTGGTCCCGCTGAACCGGAGACATTGAGATTGATGAATTCAGGAGCGAAGAATGCAGCGCGATTGTAAATTCCAGCAGCATGCGGTCCCTTGTTTGCATTGCCAGAATCCAATACTGACACATTTTTCATCGTGGTAGTGGAATCTGTGAAATAGAGCCTTATTCCCGGTGCGAAGTTGTCTTCTATCAATGCATTTTCAATCCATGCTCCACTGGCATTGATCTCCAATGCCGCTTCCGCCCAGTTCTGGTCAGCAGCACCTAGACCACCAGTGCCTCTGATCACGATATCCTCGATGATAGCGGCTTGGTAGTTTGTATAGTTCATATGGTCGCTCTTGTCGATCATCAAACCCCTGAATTGACTGTCTTCAATAACCACCCTACGCATGACTGCTCTAGTAGTGGAAGAATCTGAGATGTGACGGATGTAAGCCCCATTATCACACTCATCAATGTACACATCTTCAATCAATAACTGAGAGTCTTCAACCCAGATTGCTGCAGAAAGTGAAAGAACTGATCCTCCTATATTTGTGAAGTTCAAGTTTCGGTACATTCCTCCTGAGTTACCCCATACATTGAGTGCACGATTCTCTAGTCCGTCCGCAACGAATCCATTGACTACTGGAGTTGAGTAATTACCAACCGAAAGCCCGATACCTTGTCTCCATTCGATTCCATTGGCAAGTCCTTGCCCACCGTCTTGAATAGTGAGATTCTGAAAGATTGGAGAGGCAGAATTGTAGAGGTCAACAGCCACTCTATCTGCGTCTTCGACAGTGAGATTGTAGAGTAGTGGATTGCTGTTGTAGATAGTTACCGCATATTCAGAATCCTCGATGGTGAGATTATTGACAATACTTCCACGATTTCGAGATGTTGAATTGAATTGAATACCAAGGTGGTCTCCGAATCCTTGGCTATGAATTATGACTGGACATGACTGAGTCCCATCTACTGTCAAACGACCATCGACATAGATTCTGGTTCCTGAAGCCATCCAGATCTGAGTACAGTCCGAGACCACTAGGGCGTCTGAAGATGAAACGTGGTATGAGGAATTCAACCATACATTTCCGCTCCAGGTTGTTGTGGCCCTAGCACTGCTCTGTTGCTCAATGGAAACAGCACCTATTTCCTCATCAGAAGTAGAAGAAAACGGACTTTCAAGCACCATTGCCATTGGCGAAAACAATAACATCGCCAATGCCAGAATAACGGCACACTGCGGCTTCATGAACAAGGGGGGCTTTCCCCTTATCTGTTAAAGCAACCCCCATATGTGCAATTGAAGACTTACAGTTCTGCACCGATTAGGGTCTTGGTATCCTTGATGCCAGGAATGACTCTTACTTGTTCGACTATACAACGCGTTAATTCCACTTCATCATTAGCCTGGATTCGAGCAATCAGGTCATATTCCCCAAACAGCATCCAACGTCCAGAAACCATTTCGATTTCATCAAGAGCAGAGCGTATGGTATGCTCAAATCCAGAACTTGTGTTAATCAATACGAATCCAATAGCCATTCTTTCACCTCAATAATCCACTGCGATCAGTGTCTGGGTGTCGCTTACACCATCTATCGACCTGAAGTCCTGCATCAGGAAGGAAGTCAGAGATTTGTGATCAGGAGCAGAAACTAATGCCAAAAGGTCATACTCGCCATAGAGAACATGCAATTCGGCCACATTTTCGTGCAAATCGAGAGCAAAATAAACATCTCTTTCCATGGATGGTTGCGTCTTGAATAGAACGAATGCTTCAGGCATGATAGACCCTTTCGTTCATCCGACCAGCGTCCCCTTCTTGATGCTTACCCTCTCGATTTCATGTCGTTAAAGTCCCTGATTTTCATGGATGTTTATCATCACTGCTAAGTTACACGATAGCGTCATACTCATTTGTGTGATTCATCCCGCTGGTTTTGATGCAAGAGCCATTGGTCGCCGAATTGGTACCTCAAGAAGGCCCAGTTGATTCTGCTGAAGCAAGCCCAAGAAGAGAATTGGATTTGGCATTGGGTGCGACAGTCGCTATGACCATGATCTTCATTTTTCTTTCTGCAAGCCTTGGTAATGTTGCGGAGAATTATGTGAATGGAGACTCATCGGAAAGCACTGGAGTAAGGGTTCCAACATG
>CAXRJY010000189.1:0-3850 GCA_964230915.1 Candidatus Poseidoniaceae archaeon
TCTCGTTGTAGGGCGTTTCTCAGAACGATTTCCCAATCATCCACATATTCTACAGGATCGACTCTTCCTATGGCATGGAAAGCAAGTATTCTCTCAACATCGGCACCGGAACGTCCCGATGCCCTCCCCTTTGAATCAGGGTTGTATGAAGTGTTGGTATTGCCGAATACTACATCAAAATCAAGTCCCAATTTTTCACAAGAGGACATGGCATCACGTAGAATCTGTTCTTTGTCTAGTTCCATATATGGCAGATAGAATGATACTTTTTCACTATCCCAATTGCCGATTTCAAAGGCTTCAGCGATGGCAACATAGAACTCTGGCCTACAGTCTGGATAGATGGCATGATCTCCAGAATGAACACCAAGACCGATTTGCACATTTTCATCTTCTTTGATTGCTATGCTCAACGCATATCCGTAGAGAATAGATGCAAATATTGCATTGCGGTTAGGCACAACTGTTTGCTTCATCTGTTCCTCTTCGTAGTGTCCCTCGGGAACATCCATTTCATTACTGGTTAGGGCGGAATGAAAGATGCCCATGGCGCTGGACAGGTCGGATATCTGATGGAGGACCTCAAATCCCATTTTGTTAAGATAATCGATATTTGCTTTCGCTCTGTCAAGTTCGACATTGTGCTTCTGCCCATAATCAAATGAGAGACAAGAAACATTGTCTCCCCTTGCAAGTAGATTCAGCAACAATGCTGTAGAATCCATTCCACCACTGAATGCCATTACTGCTCTATCCATCAATCAACACCCATCCATTTGTGAATCTGCAGACTTAGGCGCCATCCAGGGTTCTTCTTCACTACCTCTTCAGTCTCAGCAAAATTTCTCCCATTCCATTCTACTGATTCTGCTTCGAAGTAGCACGGTTGTAGGAACAGGTGGTTGAATCCCTTTTTGATATCATCATACATCTTCAAATCTTGCCCACAGTATACGACCTTCAACTCATCACCCGTTCTTTGTTTGATTGCGACTTCAGGGTATAGTTGGTCCTTGGGCGAAATACATATCCAATCCACTAAGTCCTTCTCAATCTCAATAGCCCCATTACTTTCAATCGCCAAATGATAATCTCTTCTGCGCAGACATCTTGAGAGTGGCCATAGATCTTGAAGGGCTGGCTCACCGCCGGTCAGGATGATGTTTTTGCTTGACCAATTACTGATTTCTGACAAGATGTCCAAAACGGTCATATCCGTCCACTCATCAAATTCAGTATCGCACCATTCGCAGCGTAGATTGCAACGTCCGAAGCGTATGAAAATCGAAGACTCGCCAGAATGCGCCCCTTCTCCTTGTACTGAATTGAATATCTCCACAACCGGATAGACCATGGCTAAATCAGAGGGGTCATCGCCATCGACAATGCCTCCAGCAAGAGTACATTTCTCCATTTCTAACCCTCAGTTTGACAGTGGAGAACTTCTGATGAGTTGCATCAATTCGGTTCTCGCTTCTGCTTTATCGAAAAATACTCCACGCATTGCACTGGTGGTCATCACCGCATTCTGTTTTCTGACTCCTCGGCACGTCATACATCCATGCCGTGCCTCAATTATCACTGCAGAACCTAGAGGTGAAAGATACTGTTCTATATCATCAGCAACATCTTTGGTGATACGTTCTTGGTTCTGTAATCTACGCGCATGCATATCCACTAAACGTGCAAGTTTGCTGATTCCAACAATACGCTCAACGGGGATATATGCGACATGAGCGCGACCATTGAATGGTTGTAGATGATGTTCACAAGTGGAGTTGAACTCGATATCTCGGAGCAATACAATGCCATCATAGCCTTCTGAATTGAATGTTGATTGCAACACTTCTTCTGCATCTCCATCATATCCACTGAATATCTCATCCCAAGAATCGATGACGCGTTGGGGAGTCTTGCTCAAACCCTCTCTACCGGTGTCATCCTCAAGGTATGACAACAGTGTCCTTACAGCGTCTATGGCCTGTTCACGAGAACTCATTCTACCCCCTCCATCCGTCCATGTCGAGTATCGATTTGATCCAAATGGTCCAACATCTTACGGCATGCAGTTCTGATAGCATCTGCAAGGCTGACGAATTTCTTCTCATCACCTACGTGGCACTTGAGGTCTTCAAGTAACTCAGCAGGCATGTCGAGGCTTATCTTGGGCATGATATGTGCTGCATGGAACTCGCTATAAGTATTCGTATAGTAATACTAGGGTAATATCAAGATATTGATTCTACCAAGTCTTCTCTATTAAATTGCTTAGCAGCATACCATGCAGCCAAGAGTGCATAGAACAAACTGCTGAGGAACCAGATGGCAACATGAGTGAATATCACTCGGTCCATCAGCAACTCCCGCATTGCCAATAAGATGTTGACTACGGGAATGGCGAACCAGAATCCTTCAATCCCATCGAGATTGATGAATTGAGCGAACAGAGCGGGAAAAATGATCAGGATTATCATTGGACCTAGGACACTTCCTGCCTCCTTGACAGAACGGGAACGAACTGCCAATGCCAATTCAAATGCCACAACCATCACTGTGAACAATAATATTCCAGCCAAGAATAACAAAATGCTCATACTCGATAATTCTGGCATCTGTAGGAATGAACTGCTACCTGTAAGATATGATACTGCGAACATCAATCCGGCCACTTGTAATAACACACCAGTGCCAGAAATTGTAGCAACGGCCAACCATTTTCCAGCCAGTAGGTCGAACCTCTTGACCGGTAGGCACAGTACTGCCTCAAGAGTGCCTCTTTCTCTTTCTCCGGCTGTCATGTCTATTGATGGTTGAATTGCGCTAGAAGCGGTCCACATGGCGACGATCATTGGAATGAATAGAGACAAGGCCCATCCGGCCTGCTCAGCATCTGATGCGATGTCAGCATCTGCAACATCCCCACTCCATTGAACAGGGTCAAGAGTTTCTTCAGTGTCAAGGCCATGTGCCTCCAATGTCTGGTTGACTAGAATCTTCTCCCACTCTGCAAGGTTGTTCAATATTCGTGAATATGCTTCTGAGGAACGCTCATCCGTAGAATCGTGGAGAATTGCATATCCCCATGTGTTGTTGGTTTCATTGTTCTGTAATCGAAGAATAGCATGCGCTGCTCCATCCTTGATCAGACCTGAGTCGTTTAACGGGATGGAGAGATCATTTCCGATTCCATCTGGCATTTCTTCAATGCTGATGTTCAACTTGTCGTCACCGAGCATGACTCGTAATTCATCACCTGGGTCATCTCCCTGGATGATTATTTCAAGCTCCATTGCGTCTCTTTCTGCTGCCTCCATCTGCAATACCATTGGTAGTGCAAAGAACAGTAATGGGAAAATCAACAATGGTATCACTATCACTGCTACCAGAGTTCTCCAGTCCCTGATGAAATCCACCAATTCTTTCCAAGCGATCGTCCGAATATGTCGTAGGCGCATTCCAGTTTCACTCATCTTCACCCACCTCCCTGTTCTTTGTAGATGGAGTGAGCAGTGAACGCCACATTCTGGAGAGTTTGGTTTCCGGTTCCTCCTTGGCTTCTGCTCGAGCGATATCAGATGTCAATGAAACATATGCTTCCTCAAGACTTTCAGTGTCCGTTTCTTGCATCAATTCTGAAGGAGTGCCATCACTTCTTATCTGACCATTATGCATGATGATAATGCGATCGCATACCATTTGTGCTTCGGCAAGATGGTGGGTGCTGTAAATCACTGTCCCTCCTTCATCCCGTAGTTTTGAAACCAGTTCCCGCACCATTCTAGCGCTGGTTACATCCAAACCAATTTCTTATGCTGGAAAAATAACCAAGTTTTTTGGAGCATCAGATTAT
>CAXRJY010000190.1:0-8142 GCA_964230915.1 Candidatus Poseidoniaceae archaeon
GACCCGGAGGGCCTCCCGTCGAAGAAGAATCACCTATCGATAGTGCGTTTGCTGCTCTATCTCCACAACCAGAACCCGCTTATGCACAGCCAGCACCCGCACAACAAATGCCGCCTGCCAGCGCTCCGATAAGTACACTGAATTACATTGAGTCTGGAGATGGATACCATTACATCCTCAAAGATGACAACACCTTTGACCCGCAACCATACGTCAAACAATCTGATGGCACTTACGTGCCATTCTCTGATTGATTCTTGTAAATCAGCCTTCCAACCCCCTTGTTGCATGTTCTTATCAGGCGAGCCTTCAAAGGGTCCCAGTGGCGCCTTATTATCACAGGTCAGAAAATGACAGCCAACTCGACATTGACCGTTGCCGCTCTCAAGGCTATGTGCAAGGAGAAGGAACTATCCCTCTCAGGAAAGAAGGCAGAACTAGTGAATCGGTTGCTGAAATATGGTGCGAGTAGAGAAGAAGTGGGGCTGCAACCGCTGGCTGAAGAATCAGCAGAAGGTGATATCATTGAAGATGATGAAGGATTGTTACTCCTCGAGGATGAAGATGATGATGTCATTGAAGCAGAAACTGAATCAATAGAAGAAGAAAGCGATGAAGTTCTCGAAGCAGAAGTGTTTGAAGCGGAAATGATCGATGATGATGTCATCGAAGCGGATGTAATCACCGCAGATATCCAGGAAGAAAAGGGTGAAACTTCTGAACACCCAATTGTTTCCAGTGCTAAGACGAAATTTGTTCCAGAAGAGACTTCATTTGATGCGAAAAAGGGAGCGGCTCTGGTCTTGACACTGGTTCTTCTCGGTGCTGGGGCTTGGTGGTGGTTCAGCCTTGAGGCTGAGCCCTTCACTCCAGATCCTTTGCGTCATGGAGACAGAATGGAATTCGCGGTCACGGGAGGGCAACTTGTAGCAACCGAGGATTATGCTTCCAAGGTCTTCGAGTGGTTCGGTTCAGACGATGAGGTGTGTGCATTGAATGTAGCATTCTCGGGCAGTGGAAGCATTGCAGTAGCTGAAGGAGGAATCTCTGATATCTCTGGAGAGATGAATGATGACAGATTGGGGTCAGTCAGCCAGCAAGGTGAACATGGGTACAGTTGGTTGACGATGGAAAAGGAATTGTTGTATGATTTCAATGATGTACAGATATCTCAGAGTGAAAAATCAAGCCAACTCGGGTGTTTGGAAATGCCTGCAGTCAATGCGAAAATGGACATCGATTGGACAGAATGGATAGAACTTAGCAGTGAGAAAAGTATTCGCTCTGAATTTGGATATGGGCTGACACATCCAGATGGGCATCTGCAAGGAGATATTACGACATTTGGTTTGAGTGGATTCTTGGATTCCTTGGATTCAGTTGGGCTTGGTGCTTCAATGACTTTTGCTCCATTACAGATTCATGAAGTGCTTGGAAACACGATGATTGATGAAACTGCAGCAGGCAATGTTTCAGGTTGGTCTTGGCAAGTCACTGGTAGTGAAGACTTTGGTGACGAGCCTGCATGGAAGATACTCTTCAGGAATAAAGACCTCGAAGAAAACTGCTTGGGTCATGCAACCATCCACATCCTTGCAGTACAATCCTCTCCTTGGGCAGTAAGTCAATCTACAGACCTGTTGATTACAGGAGAGGATTCGAGTGATTGTGGAACTCTGCAAGAGATATTGGGTGACTATGCGATGCCTGATGGTAGATTAGAGATGAAAATGACGATTGAGAAAACCAATCTGAAAAGAGGTGAACATCTTGTTGACCTTGGATATTCATATGATTCAAGACCTGACATATCTTCCACCAGACCACCTTCCTCAGAAATGAAGGATTGGCATCTTGACAGGCATATGCCTGACGCATCAACTACACGCAGTCACACTCTTGAGATGGCAGTCAGTTGTGTTGGAAATGTTTCGGGCGCGGATAACGCGGCTAAAGAGGCCCTGCAAGAGTATGATGCGTATATCTGGAGGGCTCGAGATAATCGCTCAGATGCTGGAGTGACGGAATGGAACCTAAGTTGGTTAGCAAGTGACGATACCAGCGGCTGGGTGAAGTTCGACGTTTCAGGAACTGGAGGGAGTGAAGGGAATTGTACGTATCTTGATTCTGGAGTGCACGATGATGAAGCACCAGATCACAACAGAGATGCTATTCCTGAGACTCCAACTCTTGGTTGGATGGAGAATGAAAGATGGTTCAATGGCGAGGCCTTTCCAGAATTCAGCGGATCTGCAGGAATGGCTGCTGTCAATGGAGAATGGAGGAGTGACATGAGGCTGGGAATCCTAGTTGCTACAACGGGTGTAGAATTACCATCAACACTTGATTTCTTACCCCTGAATGATGCCGGCAGAGTAACAGTTGATGGCGTCAGGACTTGGGATGAGGGGGACTGGTCCCACACATTTTCTTTTGTTGCAGACGCAGGTGATGGTGGATTGGTTGGCTGGTCTCATATACGTTCGAGCGACTGAGGGGTATGAATGGCAAGAAAACTGGGGCGCGGCCTGGATGACCTGCTCGATGACAATGATGTTGACCTACCATTCCTTTCGGCTTATGGGGAGGCATCTGGAGAGCATATCGAAGGTTCGCTGGTTGCAACGGGTCCACAGGACCTACACGAAGCGATGACAAGACACATGGGGGGAGAAATCCCCGACAAACTCGTTCTACAGATTACCGAAGACGGAGTGCTCCTCAAGATCAGTACTGAAAATCCCCTGCCACTGGTGCCCTCAGACCTAGCCATGCCAGGTTTCGAGAATGGTGAATTGTCCGCTGACAGAAGTTCTGCCAGTGTTCTGATCACCGCTTGGGGCATTGAAGTCCGGAGACTGTTGGACCGGCTTTCAGAATACATTTCACTTTGAGCCGCGAGACACCACTGCTGCGATGAATATCATTGCTCCAGAGGCTAGAACACTCACTGCTGGAAGGAAGCCTGATTCTTCAGTTTCAGATTTATCCTTACTTGGCGGGCCGTCTGGGCAATCCTTGCCGCCCCATTCGTCAGAATCGATATCGTGCCAACATGAACTCCAAGCCTTTGCATATCCCTCTGTTGGGAATTCTTCAGACTCGCCATCTTCGTAATCCAATTCTACCTTCCAATTCACATATGCATGATCATCGATGGTAAACCAAGATGCAGACCAGGTCTGGTTGTCGGAGGATGGGTCTGCATCAATCCATTGTGGAGCATAACAAACTCCTTCATTAGTGCACATCTGTTTTAGGATTCGAACGCTTGTACTGTTATTTGCAGCAGACTCTTCAAGAGAAACTGAGATGCTCCATGTGGATTCATCTGCAACTTCTGTTGAATGAGTGATGTTCGAGATTGGAGATGATTCGATATCGGGTTCAACATCAACTCCCCCTGCAGCAGAAACTGTACTGCTAAAACAAAGTAGCAGCAGTGAGCAAAGCAATACTGAGACTGGCTTCGACATATGCATAAGCAGGGCTTCATCTGTTTTCAATCAAGCGGTGATTGGTTTTCAGAACTCCATATTCCACAATTCGTCTCCGACCCAATGCAAAGTCTTCACCGCCTTACCACTGGTTGCCTCAATCATTTCTTCAGCACTTGAGCAGGCCCATCCAAGAGCCAATGGTCGTTTATGTTCCTGATCTCTTATCCAAACAAGGTCGCCTTCAACTATCTCATCATGTGCTGCATGTATCCCAGCAGCCATACAATCCGCCCCATTCATCAAA
This sequence comes from Candidatus Poseidoniaceae archaeon, assembly GCA_964230915.1. Classification (GTDB taxonomy): domain Archaea; phylum Thermoplasmatota; class Poseidoniia; order Poseidoniales; family Poseidoniaceae; genus UBA226. Next base: position 3,745 of record CAXRJY010000190.1, read on the forward strand.
AATGGAGTTGCCCCCCTATCCACCTCCAACCATCCTCTCGTCGGAGTATTGGCCAACAGACCTCTGAGAGTCAAAGCAGCAACAATCTCACCATCTTGATTCTCAATTTCAACTGAATGCGGCTCTTTATCGACTATCATCAATCTCCAAGGGCCATATTCTGCAATCTCAAGAAAAGCATCTTCAAGACTCAAATCAACACCCAACGATTCTTCCAATTCCGCGAGCAGAGGTGCGACTTGCTTACGCCTTACCGGCCGGCGTTTACGCACAACCCAATCTTTGGCCATACCACCACCTGAAGGGCTCCATTGATGAGGATGCCCATTGGGATTGGAGCCAGCAGAGGGTATGACTCAAATCCGCGGCCCATCTCCAAGGCATATGGATCTCCACGAATTTCATGAGAATCGCGAACGAAGAATGGGCCTGCTGATGTCGGAAGAACATCGCGGTATCAAGAGATTCCTTGCCCTTGATAGTGGCGCTTACCGTGATGATGCTCTAGATGGCAAGACCAAGGAATTACTGGGATTGGTTGCTTCCACGGTATTGCGATGCCAGGAATGCATCACTTATCATGCTGAAAAATGTCTGGAACATGGATGGTCGAGGGATGAATTGCTTGACGCACTGAATGTTGCTTTGGTGGTTGGTGGTTCCATCACGATTCCACATATCCGAGAAGTCTGGGAAACAATAGCCCAGATCGATGACTGAATGGAGGAGTTCTTCTGCCAACTATCTGGTGTGCAATCCGTACTTATTCTGCTCATGCAGATGAGATGGGAGAGAAAAGTCTAGCAGTGCCGGAATTCTTTCTCAAACCTGAAGCAGCATTGTTGTCTTCTCCTGTTGCAGATGCGCAAACCATCGAAATCATTGATGGTGAAACAATTCAACACGAGATTGAACTCGTGCTCAGGCTTGGAAGAGATATTGACAAGGGCGAAGGCGTTGAACAATTAGCCTCGGCAATCGATGCAGTCTGTGTCGGACTCGACCTCACAGACAGGCCGGCTCAAGCACGACTGAAAAAGAAAGGATTGCCTTGGGCTCGTTCCAAAGCATTCCGTGATTCTGCAATTATTGGAGACTGGTGCGAATTGGAAAAGGATGATATCCGTGAAATTGAGCAAGGGTGGACTCTAGAACTCATTGTCAATGAAGACAAAAGAATGGCGGCTGGAATATCAGAGATGACCTGCAGACCGCTTGAATTATTGGCGGCTCTTAACGAATGGGCGCCATTGCGAAAAGGTGATTTGTTGTTCACTGGAACCCCAGCAGGCGTGGGTTGGCTGAAAGACGGAGATGTCGCTATTGCAAGACTGGAAGATGCAGAAGGTTCGCTCAAGAGTTGCTTGAGTATCGATTTCTCATATCCTCAGATTTGAAATAGGGATGCAGAGTCGGCGCATCCCCAGAGGGTTGGACATGGCACAAAGGCATGGCGTTTCACCAAGAAAATCGACCGGTGGCCGTAAGGTCAAGGCTCGCGGTAAGAGAAGCACTGAGATCAGCAGTGAGAAGCAATTGGCTCTCATCGGTGAATCGAAGAGGAAGATCTATCGAAAGACTGGCGGAAACACTCTTGTCAGAGTACTCATGGAAAACAAAGTCAGTGTTAGCAACCCAAAGACTGGAAAGACTGAGCGAACCGCAATCAAAACTGTTGTTGAAAGCCCAGCGAATCCAAATTATGTCAGGCGAAACGTGCTCACTCGAGGAGCGGTCATTGACACCGAAATGGGTCATGTTCGCATCACAAGTCGACCAGGGCATGATGGCGTAATCAACGGCGTTCTGCTAGATTGAAGCGGTTTTCTCAGGCGTGGCCTTCAAGGCAACCGCCCCCACCCGATAAGTGAGAAGCATGGCACACAATCCTGACCGCATCGTTATCTGGCCGGGATACTTCAATTCTCGTTCTTCACGACGTAATGGTCGCCGCGTCGGCAGTGACTGCTCTGTCAGCAAACCAGACTTGGAAGGTCTGGCTTGGGCTGCTCGTCAAGCAGGTGTAAAGAAGATGAAACGTGAAGAAAGCACTTCTCATCCCAAGCGACCTTGGGCCAAGGAAGGAAGGCTATGGGTCTCTAGAACTGCTGCTGAATCAGATATTGGTACTGGAAAGAAAGAAGAGATTCTACAGATCATTGGCCACAAATGGCGTGAACTCAATATCCAACGCCAAAGTGAATAGAATGAAGCGAAAAGAAGGGGGACTAGAACTGGCGATAAGCGGGCACGTGCGCAACGAAAAACCAGTGGGGCGGCAAAACAAGCCGCAGCGCGTGCTCAAAAGAACAGGCAACAACGCGGCCGTAAGAAATGGAAAAAATAGACCATTTCGAATGATTGGTGTGATATTACTCTCAATCCGTTATTTCTCTACAACTGAAATGCTGACATAACCTTGAATGGGATGTATTGTGCCCCGAAGGAGAGAGGGGATATGGTGAGCGAGCAAGTCGACTTCGCAACGATGTCCGATCGAGAGAAATACCTCTTCGATCTACAAGGCTTCATCGTTGTCAAGGGTATGCTCTCTGAGGAAGAAGTCAAGGCTCTCAACGAAGCCCTAGACGCCAATGAGGACAAACGCAAGGAAGATCACAACCGGAGCGCATCCGGTGCTATGGTTGGTGAACAACCTCGCGCACTCTATGATGAGATGCTGGAGTGGGAGCAACCTTGGTGTCAGCCATTTCGAGATCTCCTCGCACACAAGAAGATCATTCCATACCTGAATACGCTGTTGGGGCGGGGCTGGAAACTCGACCACAACCTGTTCATCTATACCGCGAAGAAAGGCGCTGAAGGGCTGAACCTTCACGGCCATGGAGCGGTCGAATTCAACGGTTCACGTTTCTACGCCTACCAGAACGGACGCATGCGTTGTGGTCTGATTACCTGCCAGTATCAGCTAGCAGATGTAAACCCAGGTGACGGCGGGCTCTGCATCGTACCTGGAAGCCACAAGTCAAACTATCCAATTCCCAGTGACATCGCCTCCTGGGAGGCCGACCAGCAAATTGTCTACCACGTCCCGATGAAGGCTGGCGATCTCGTGATCTTCAACGAGTGTACAACGCACGGTACTTTACCTTGGGCTGGTGAACACGAGAGGCGCTCTCTCTTCTTCCGTTACACGCCAAAGTATCTTCACTATGCTGGCGGCATCTATGAAACATCTCTGCCAGAGTGGGTTTCTGAACTGACCGAAGCCCAGCAGGCCGTGCTTCAACCGCCCTACGTTTACGACCGCCCACTCATCGAAGAAGATGGAGAAACACTGGTCAACCCTCATCGCGAATATGAATAGGTCCGCAATGTATTCCTCTCTTTTCTCATTTCCACTTCCTGAAATGCTGACATAACCTTGAATGGTGTGTAAGGTACCCCAAAGAAGGGGAGGTAGATGATGGACGAGCAAGAACATGATGACATCATGGATTCTTCCGAGAAAAACGATGTTGATTCAGTTTCTGGAAAAACTGACTCTGTCCTATTTGTTTCAGCTTCAGATGTTGAACGCCACACATATTGTCCCATGTCGTGGCATCTGTCTCGTCAGGGCGTGAATGCTTCTGGCGATGGAGTTCTGGAAGGTATCGATAAACATTCAGAAATCAATAACCAGATGCTTGAATATCAGAATGCGCAATCTGACTTACGCCGTCAGATAACCATCTGGACATGGTGGTTCGGCATTGTCATCGCGTATTCCATCGATGCTGTTGCATTCTTTTCATTGACCAATTCATTTTCTCCCAATGAACTCGCAAGATATCTTGCCTTACTGGCAGTGGTTTGGTTAGCGCTTGCAATTACTTTGATCACAGTTCCATGGAGAGAATGGTTTGGATGGGATTCATCGGTTACGTCTCTAGAGAAGGATCTCAGAAAATGGGTTGAAGAACATTCGATATCGAGTGTCGTTCAGAGTCCTGATTTTCAAGGCGGATGGAGTAAAGGAGGGAAAGTAGAAGCAGCAATGTTACTTGGTTCAATCGTACTTTCAATCCATGGAGCCGCCCTATGGTGGGCAAAGAACCGAGAACAGGCTGGATTCATCCTGTTGATGGTGGCAATGCTCTGGACACTGTTCTCTTCTTGGAGATTACAACAGGCATTACTTGCTGATACAATGGCAAATCAAGCCAGCAAAGAAACAGGGTTGGGAGAGGGTACTGAATTAGTGTTCACAGATGAAGGTGACAAGGCGGGAATTCTCGTTGATGAAGAACTTGGATTAAGAGGAAAACCGGATCAGATCATAGTTGTTGATGGTGAATTCATCCCACTTGAGCAGAAAACTGGCAGGATTCCAAAGAGTCCGTTTGCATCGCATAAGATGCAATTACTGGCATATCTCAAGTTGATCGATTCCAA
>CAXRJY010000191.1:0-4994 GCA_964230915.1 Candidatus Poseidoniaceae archaeon
AGGTGGTGGTAGGAGATGTTTTCCACATCTACCCTGTATTCCACTACCCATTCCTTAGAGGATTCCTCCTCTTGTGTGGTTCCGTGTTCCCAGTGGCCTTCCATCAGTATTCTCTGATCCTGCTGCACCTTAAAGGAAGTGGTGTTCTTGCATCAGACAAGTGCGGAATGGTTTGAAAGGGGAGCAAGTGAACGAGTGCCTCTGGCCGACAAAAATCCTCATTTTCTGTTAGGAATGACCATTGCGATGCCGAACAGTAGCGTGACGGCAACCACCCAGATCCACATCGTACGCTTTTCATCAATTTCCTCAACTGTTGCCATGGTGTCGACTACACCGAATGTAGTTGAATCGTTCTTGCTCTCATGAATTGCAATGAAGAATATATCATCATCAAGAATCTGGTTGGACTCGATCTCGATATCCACACTTTCAGGAGTCTGGATATTCTCAATTACATTCCATCCGATTCCACCCAATTCAGGAGGAGCATTTTCATCATCGAGTTCTATAGAAATAGAATTTAACAACACATTGTTGAAAGTAGTCATTCCATTACTGGCCACGCCCTTTCGCAATTCAACTACTTCTTCAACCATCATGATGGTGACTTGAGTCCCATTCCTATCTGCCTCTGATTCAAGTATCTGCACTGAGACAGTAGCATTCTTTCCTTCTGAACTGCTACTCAAGGAAATCCTGCTGCTCGAAGTGCTTCTTGCTTCTTCAGTCATGACTTGGCTGGATAAGTCTCCAACATCAACAACTCCCTCACCATAGAATTCGCCATTCATCCAAAAAGAAGGAGTTCTGGTTGCTTCAATGCCTAGATGTTCATATCTCAATCTCATCGCTTCATTGAATAGAGGATCTGAAACATCACCAGGGGGAGGATGGATGGTGACCGTGATCAAACGTTGTGTATGTATTTCCTGCAATTCTACGATTTGAGGATCGATCTGAGCACAGAACTCACACCAAGTTGCCGTCAATTCCTCCAGCAACACTACATTTCCATGGTCCTCTTCTGAGGTTCCCGAGACTGGAATCATTGGAATGAACAGGATGAGCGTGAGCAGAATTGCTGAACAAACTCTCGAGTTCATGGCGACTGCAAGTGTTCAGGATTGATGATTCCTTCGCTCTCTTGATGCGACAGGCATATCCCGCACGGCTCAGCCGACGGTTCGATAGAGATGTCTGATAGATGGGTTCAGGACCATCAGCGAGATGCATGGCGCCGTCAAGCGGTTGCTGAGGGATATCGTGCCCGTTCCGCCTTCAAACTGAAACAGATCCACAATCGGTTCTCATTGATGCTGAAAGGAGATGTGGTGTTGGATGTGGGATGTCATCCCGGTGGATGGACGCAGGTAGCGGCTGAAATGGTAGGAGAATCTGGAGTTGTTGTTGGAGTTGATCTAGAACCGACAAAACCTGTAGAAGGTGCTCACATCCTGATAGGAGACATTACTGATGGAGAAACTCAATCCCGAGTGGTTGAATCTCTTGAGGGTAGAAGTATCAATGTCGTGGTTTCAGATATATCTCCTGATATCACCGGAAGATGGGAGATGGATCAAGCGATTGCCATGGACCTTGTGGCGAAGGTTGTTGATTTCTCATTACCATTGCTCTGCTCCGGTGGCAGATTCGTAACCAAGGTGTTCCAAGGTTATGGAATTGATGAATTGGTTGCGGCGATGAAACCACATTTCTCTAAGGTCAAGAGGTTCTCTCCTGAGGCCAGCAGGAATAGTTCTTCGGAGGTATATCTGGTTTGTATCAATCACAAACCATGGGTGGCAGGAGAACAAGGCCCTGGAGTTGTTGCAGCAATGGAGAGTGCATTCGATGATTCCACACCCGAGGAAGAGGTTGAAATGACAACCACTGGATTCCGTGTGGTACGTAAGCGGCTTGAAGAAGAATGAGCCTGCTTCATCTACTTAGACGGTTTTCGTCATGCTTGGTGAGCAAATGGATGATGAAGAACGAACGGCAGCGATATTGAGAAGTGCTGGTTTTGGAACATGGAATCCCATACCTGGAAGAGATTACAGCAATGCACCTGTGACTCCAGTTCCACGTACTAGAGTCGAGTCTTTGGTTGCTGAACGTCCAATCGGTAGAATTGAAGTCATCGTTCTACGCAGGTATCCTCGTAGATTTGTAGATTCAATGAATTGGAAGGGCTATGTTGCAGCAGCCTGTGGAAGGGATGAAACAGGATTAGTAGGTCTTGTTCTATGGGGAGATCAAATCGACGATGTGAAGGTTGGAGACATAGTAAGAATAGAATCGGGTTGGTGCCGTAGACAAGCTGGAGAAATGGTCATCAGCAGTGGGCGAAATGGCTTACTGACAGTCATTGAAGGGTGAACATCGGTGGTTGTCTATTGAGCAACCATAAAGAGGGGGACCATGTGGCCGACTCGCCCGAGGTCTGATGATGAGTGATCGTGCCAGCGTATGTACAGCATCCGGAGTGCCGTTGGTTGATGCTGCCAGCACTTCTTTTCCATGTCCCGAGTGTGGTCATGCAATTGGTCGCAGTCCAAGATGCCGTAATCAGGCGGTTGCTTGGATTTGTCCCGATTGTGGATTCCAAGGGCCCTGAGGTGAAACCATGGGACAAGTAGCAATTACATACAAGGTAATGGGCAAAGATGGAGACACGGATATTGAAGCAGTTGCCGATAATATTCGTTCGATTTCTGATGATTTTTTCGACGTTCAGGCTGTGAATCTAAAGCCACTCGCTTTTGGTTTGAGGTTCATTCAACTCCATGTCGTGATGGATGATGGCGAAGGACTGGTAGATCAGTTTGAGACATTGGTACGTGGCATTGGTGATGTTGGCGAAGTTGAAGTCCTAGAAATGGGACTTCTGTGAAATTTCTGAATCTCACATCTGCAGCAAAGGGCTGCGCATGAATTCTCTAAGCAATGTGGTTGCGTAGGTTCCGCTTGGAAGGATGAATCTGAATCTGATACAAGCCCCTTCTGGATGCCAACGAGAATCTTTTGTTGGCCCCTCTTGCCAACGGTCATTGAGAGTACTGGAATCCGCAATGGGAACTGTGTCGGCAACAAATTCATTGAATGTAGCGACCAATGGTCGGTGAGTTCCTTTGCTTGTTAGACGGGGAATTTTCTCAACCTGCCAATCACATTCATTCAATCCTAACAATTCCAAAGCATCTGCTTCGAATTCTCCGGCAACTGATGTCTCAGAACCAGGTAGGATCCCTGTAGGTACCAAGCGCCCCAGTTGGCAATTTCTGTCAATGCGAGACAGAGTTGATTCAGTGGTCTTGACCATTCTTCCAATCTCAAGAGAACCTGATTCGTCAAGTGGCCCCACCATATCTCCATTGATTGGAGTACTCAGTGGCTTATCTGCATCCATTCTCTTCTGGAGGTGATGGTTGAATACCAGAGATTGCAATGCATGAATTGTCAATAATTGTAGTGAACGAGGGATTTTCGTGAAGGCACCCATGTGGTCATCTGGTTTCTTGAGCAGATGTTGTAACATCTCTCTTTCCCAGCCTAGATGGGATGGAATGATCTCAAGAGCAGATTCAGGGTCATTATTCTCTCTCCAATGTTTTCGGAATTCTGCGGTGGCCTCCTGTTCATCCTCTCCAGGAAAACCGATGTATGTCGACACTGCGGCCTCAATATCTCCCTTGAGAAGATGCCTTCCTACTGCAGCGGTGACAGGACGTCCAGCACCGAATCTTTGTGGGCCAACGAAGTTTGGAAAGCGCCCCTCGCCAAGACGTTGCCTCAACTGAATTTTTGTATTCTCAATCTCAGCCAATGCCTCATTGGCACTCATTGGGGTTCCATCTTCATGGGCACATCCTCTGACAATAATGGTGAATCTATTTCCTCTATGGCTACCGAAACCAAGTTTCTGATGCGTGCGCCCCAAGATATCAATTTCAACATCCTTCATTTCCACCTGTTGGACCTTACGAATATTCGCATCTATAACGAATAGTTGAACGGTTATCGCCCTCTTATCCTTGGTACCTGCGAACCAGATTCTGTTGTTAGAGATCCGAAGGCGTTTTGCCAGTTGTTTGACGAATCGATTTGTTTCCCAGTTGGTCAATGTGATACGAGCAACAGTGAATCTGCCTTTATTGTCCAAAGAGATTCTCTTTGATTCCTCTTCCACACGGAAATCGGCTACTCTTGCTTTGAGCATTCCACCGATTCCGAGATTCGAAACCGTCTGTCCAGCTAGACCAATGGCTTCCGAGAGGCTTTCAGCCATCTTGGACACCGCTCACAAAGATGTCTTCGCAAAGTCCTTCACAAGGTCCGAGCACAGATCCTTCAGCACCTTCTCAGCAGAAGCATTTCCTTTGGTACGAAGATAGAATTCTGGTTCATCAAGGTCGGGATGGCCAGGGAAATAGTTGGCATAGTCGACATTCTTGTGATCATTGCAGCGTTGACGGAACAACTGAAGAGATGTATGATTCTCTCCAATGAATCGCAATCTGAGCTCATTTTTTTCTCGCAGTAGTACCTTGATTGGCATGTTGACCGCTCCGCCGACTTAGGCGGTCTCCTTGAACCTTATGCAACATCATATGCCCTCGTAGAGGGCACGTGCCTCCCTTTTCATTATCAACCCGACCGCGCTGGGCGGTCCATGCAGGGAGACAATCCTGCTTGGCTTGAGAAAGCAGGCGTCCGCTTTGAAAAAGCCTCGTGGCCCATCATTATCGTCTCTTCGGTTATCACTGTCGCACTATTGATGCAACTAGTTCCCGACCTGCCTACTTTTCATACTGACCTGACCGAATTCGCCCCAGATAATGAGGCTGGTGAGGCTACTGAGCGGATGGCTTCGATTTTCCCTTCCGAATCCCGTCCGGTATTCATTCATGTCGAAAGGGATGATGGAGAAAACATCCTCGACATCAGGTCATTCACAGTGAACAATGCTGCTAACATCATTGCCATAGTGT
>CAXRJY010000192.1:0-12305 GCA_964230915.1 Candidatus Poseidoniaceae archaeon
GTTCAATCATTGAAAATGGAGTGAACAGCAGAAGAATCGCGAGGACTACTGCTGCTCGTGGCTTGCCCATGATTTTGCCATGGTAAACTATTGCTTGAGATTACCGCTGCTGCGTTCGCACTGAAAATCAGGTGGAAAAAACGTATCGCGCGCTATAATTTCAAGGGGCATCTTGAAAGAGGCTGGATGTCGCACTCCACCCATGAAGCACCTCATAGAACGTGTTCTCAGCCTAGAATCGGACGAAGCTACAACCGTCATCAAACCCAGAACTGAAGATTCCAAAGCCAATGATACTGAATTGCGCCAACTCTTGGAGTCATTGCAGCCACGAATCCGAGTTTATGGAGTAGGAGGTGCAGGATGCAATGCCATCAGCAGATTGTCCAATGAGGGATTGTTCAGTTCAAAATTCGTGACGGGGTATGCAATCAATACTGATGCTCAAGCCCTGCTATTGACTCAAGTCGAAGAAAAGATTCTCATCGGAAGGAGCGCAAGAGGACGTGGGGCAGGTGGAGACCCGACCAAAGGTGAAACCGCTGCACTAGAGAGTGAATTCACATTGAATCGAATCACAGAAGATACTCAACTGGCAATAATTACTGCTGGAATGGGCGGAGGTTCAGGAACTGGAGCTGCAGGACATGTTGCGCGTCTTGCCAAGAAACAAGGTGCACTGACAATTGCTGTGGTGACCTATCCATTTGAATCAGAAGGAGCATTACGAAGACAAAATGCTGAATGGGGCCTTGAAAGATTGCGTGAATACTGCGATACGATAATTGTGATTCCAAATGAACGCCTGCTGGAAATTCAAGGGGTGAAAGATCTTCCTCTTGCTGCTGCATTCAGAGTCGGAGATGAACTATTGGTTCGTTCAATCAAAGGAGTGACTGACCTGTTGACCTGTGATGGAATGGTCAACCTTGACTTTGAGGATTTGCGTTCAGTAATCACCACTGGTGGTGGAGTTGCGATGATCGGTATCGGAGGAGCCAGTGGAGAAGACAGAGCTGTGAAAGCGACACTCGAAGCATTACACAGCCCACTGCTTGAACTCGATCTCTCCGATGCACGTGGAGCACTGATCAATGTGGTTGGAGGCCCTACTCTAACTCTAGGAGAAGCGGAAGCTGCAGCACAGATCATCAAAGAACAAATCAATGAACATGCTCGAATCATTTGGGGTGCTGCAGTGGAAGAAGATGCAGGAGAAGAAATGAGAGTGATGGTCGTTTTGACTGGAGTAAAGAGCAAACAGATTCACGGCGCAAGCGAGAATACTCAACTAAAGGCTCTGAGATCGAGTCATATTGAATTCGTCAATTGAATCGTCGGGCTGCAAATAACACAACCGCAACCGTGGCGAACAAGCCAATGAATGGAATACCCATTTCTCTCTTTGGGACATTCGCGTCCTTGAGTTCTCCAGTGAAGTTCTCCCCTGGGATACTTACCACAATACTTGACCAAGCATCACCTGTAGTTTCACCATCGCCATTCACTGCATTGGCATGAAATTGAAAATCAACTTGAATATCATCTTCAATAGGTGCTGTCCACTGAATAACCCAGCCGCGTTGGTCATTTCCTGCTTCACTATGTGTCAAGCGCCCATCAATATCTCTGGTATCGGCCCCACCGCTGGCCAAGCCATCAGAATACCAAAGCAGAAATCCTCCCTGATTGGCGCCCGTACCTACAATACTGCTATTCATCCAAATCGTCACGTTATACGTCTCACTGGAATTGAAACTATCAGGTAATCCATCGATATTCGCTTGAGTTTTCAACTCCCTTTCTGCTCCGTGACAAACACATCCCTTGTCTCCTTGCTGACCAATTCCGTCTGGAAAAGCAAGACTTGGTGGCAGAGAAAATAGGAGGAATGAAATCAGCACAACTGAATATGCTCTGAAGCGCGTATTCATCAATCTCGCCTCGAGGCTCGGACTCAAGAAGTTGCGCATCTATTCACAAATGTTGGCTTGACGACAACACTGCCCTTCCTGCCTCAAGTAAATGCCACTTTCGAGCCTTTCCACGCCCATTTGCCTCAACCAAACCACGTTCTCTCAAACGCTTCATGTGATATGACATCAATTGTCGAGAAGTCTCCAATTTATCTCGCAATTCACCAGTCTGAATACCCAATGATCCTGCCGATGACAACACTTCCAGGATGGCTTGCTGCATCCCTACCACTGGCTGTTCCAATTTTGAAAGCAATTTTGGATCGATTCCACTTGAAGCGTAGCGGCGCTTTGGACCATCCAACCATGAGATTATTCGGCCTTCTTTCTCCAGAATGTGCAGATGATGAGCAGTAACTCCATTTGCTAAAGACAATGCATCTCTTAATGCAGAGAAATGGATTCCAGGGTGTGCTTCGATATATCCTTGTATTCTTCCTTTAGTGAAGGTCCCGGCTTCCCCTTTTTGCGATATTGCCAATATTGGACCTATCACTGCCAACATCAAACTCATCCTCCCTGCTTCACTGGCTATCACAGCGGTCAACATCGTACCCATCAGCCCTACCGCCAATAGGGCAGCAAGACTCAACACCACAACCTGCGTAGTCGGGATAACCCATGAATATCCACTGTTTGCAGAGATCTCGCCATCTTCATTGAACATCTCTTCAGAGGTTGAATCTGCACCTGAAAGAGGTGCACTTTCCTTTTCTTCGTTGGGTTGAGAATCACTTCCTCCATCATCCGCGCTAGACGTGTCTGCATCTGCACTACCCTCTGCAGATTCATCGGAATCTGCTTGTGAATCCTCGGCACCTGCCTGTTCTGATTCCTCTTGAGAGCCTTGGTCCTGGCCTTGCCCTTGGCTCGTATTGTCACTGGGTGGCGCCCCATCATCGGTAAATTGTGAATCAATATCGTCAGAGGAGGCATCTTGTTCAATCCGCCATGCAGCCATATGCTCTTCAGCATCAGGGAGTGCGAAGACAGAACAAAGCAATGTGATGGCAATCAATAGTCGCCAAACCCACACTCTATCGGCTGCCATGTACAGTAACCTCCACATTCGTGCCCTATCAAAGGGGTGGTGAATCAATTTGACGAATAAGCCCATTCAGTGAATGGATTCATGAGGGAGAGGTAGAGTCCGCGACTAGTGAGTAGCCACATGTTCGTCGACGATGAAGAAGAAGAAAACGATGATTTGTATGAAGCTCTCGAAGTTTCCACCACCGCACCGGCTGCCCGTGGTAATGACTTACTGAATGCTCTTGGCGAAGAAGAAGATGAAGATACTGCCGAGGAAAGCGAAAGTGATGTGATTGCAACACTCGACATGGGAGATTCCTTCGGATCTGAATCTGATGAAGAAGAAACCTTCTTTCCACAAGAAGAAATCACTGAAGATGAGGATGATGTTGACCCTTTTGAAGAACTAGGAGCCGCGCGCCCAATCTCTACAAACAATGAAGAAAATGCAATGGTGAGTGATGCTCTTGCTGCTTTCATGGACGAGGATGACGATGAAACAGACGAATTGCAAGAAGCCCCTTTGTTTGAAAGAAGTGAGGAAGAAGTTGAAGCCGAAGAAACTGTAACGGAAGAAGACGAAGAGAGTCCCAAGGAAGAAGTTGAATCGGAACAAAAACCCAAGGCTGATCCTGAAGAACTCTATCGTTTCCTGCTGGAGGGAGTATGGGTAGACGATGTCCTTGACCCAGCAGAAGTTGCATTGATGTCTCGAAAACGACGTGAATTGAATATTTCATTCGAGACACATCTGAAAATTCTGAAAGAGATATTGCACGAGTGAAGTGAGGACATGACGATACTCTTCAAACACGCTCTAGATCTTGCTTGGACTGATGGCAGACTTTCTCGTAGAGGTGCTGTTTTACTAGAAAACTTGCAGGATATCCTGGATCTCAGTGACCATAATCGTGGTTTGGTGGAAGAGAAGCATTCCGATGAAGAAATACCATTTCTGATAACAAGAGGATTTGGTTCTGGTGCTGACCTACTAGACCAATGGATGGCAACACTACTGGATCTCGATGAAGAATTGCCACGAATCTTGGTAAGTATGGGGCGTGCTGCCTTGGAATCTGGGATTACGAAAAAAGCTTGGATGGATGTATTCGAAGCTGCTGAAAGCATGGGCTGTGAATTTGATTTCGCCCGAGGCGTTTGGGAGCCTGAATATGAAGTTGAAGAAATGGAGTGGCCTGATGCATTGAGAATGGTTGCTACAGCCCTAGGTCTGTTCGATGAAGAAGAATGATTCAATATCTACCAATTTGTTTCATATGTTCTTGAGCTGCAGATAACACGTTCTTGGATTCAATGTGTGTTAACATCTCCATGGCTTGATCCCAATCCAACCATAGATGATTGCGATGTTCATGAGAGAGTTCTACCTCCATCATCTCAGTCTCTCCAATATACCAATACACCTGCTTCTCAATCTTCTTTCCTCTATGTCGAAATTGATACTCAGTCCTCTCTTCAAAACCGTTGATAATCTCAATGTCATCAATACCTGTCTCTTCTGCCAATTCCCGCATTGCTGCAGAAATTCGCGAATCGTCTTCCCCCTCGATATGCCCCTTGGGAAAGTCCCAATGGCCTTGTGGATATTCCAATATCAAAATGTTACCTAGATTGATTACAACCATCCCGCAAGAAGTTTCCATGACTGTCGCTGATACCTGAACATGATGAGATTTTCCACGACATTGCACGATTGGCCTGCTTCTTATTCAATTAGCGATTGATTCATCAGTCTAGGACCGAGCGGGTTAAGATAGGAAGGACACTGATGACAACAATAGATGAACTACAACTTCACAGAATCATCGCTGATGGTGACATGGATGGTCTGTTCGCAGCCGTGGTTTTGAAGTCCCGTTTCCCTGATGCCGAAGTACGATTCAGCCATCCTGCCGAAATCCGTTCAGGGATTATTGACCATCTAATCGATAGAAATACTGCCATTTGTGACTTGCCATTTCATGATCAGTGCGGACTTTACCTTGACCATCACGTCACCAATCGCCCACCTCAAGATGTAGAAGAACGGTTTACTCTTGATGGCGGAATATGTATCTGGGAAGACAAGCCTTCTGCCGCCAGAGTTGCTTGGGAACATTTCAATGGAGACCAGAGTCTACCCTCTCTTGGCAAAGCGATGGCTTTTGTAGACCGGTTAGATTCTGGAGGACTACAATTACAGGAATTGCGTGAAGGGCACCCATTACTTTGGTTCTCGCGTACCATCGATGCAAGAGATGAAGAATATGTTCATTCAGTATTGAACCGATTGAGCCAAGGTATGGCTTTGGATGAATTACTGCAGAGTGACGATGTGATGAGCCGTTGTGAGCAACAAAGTTCCGCCGCCGAAAATCTGAATGATTTGATTTCAAAGAAAGTCGAAATCATCGATCGATTGGCAATCATGCGAATGGATGATACTGGTGAACGGACAAATGGATACGCCTTGACTGCATATGTTGGTGAAGATTGTGATGCCTGTTGTATAATTCATGGATGGGTAGATGGAGACATAAGCACACCCGAAAGGCCTGCTCTCTCGGCCTCTTTTTACTGCAACAGTTTCCTCCACCCAAATGGTGGTATCTTTGATTTGACAAAAATGGCAACCCTGTTCGATGAAACTGGAGGAGGGCACTATAACGCATGTGGGTGTAGAATCAAACCACTCTCAATGAATGGAGAAACTGAAGACAGGCCGGTGACATCAGAAGATATTGAGTTGAATCTTCAGGGATGGTTAAAGGTCTGGAGCAATAGATAGGTCCTCTGCAGAATGGGTTTTCCCCGTCTTTGAAATAGTGGTTGAATCCGCCGCCTTCCATGCAGGAAGGGGTTACCGACCCGGAAATGCTGCGCGAAAGATTCTTTTTCAGATTGGGTGAATTCACTTATGACCATCGTCTCAAAACCACAGTAGTTGGTGTACTGATCTGTATCGCCCTTGGCTCATTGATTGGGATGGGGGCTGATTGGGCTGAATCATATGGTGAAGGAGACCTTGAAAGTCTCAATGCAGGCCAGATGTATAGAGATAATTTCCTTTCCGAAGGAGATGATGATGGCAATGTATTCTTCTATCTAGTCTACCATCCAACATTGAATGATTCAGATGAAGAATGGCGAAATGCTGTTGTTACAGCCTTGAAGCAACTGGATGAACGAAAAGACATCGATGTCAACTATTCTTGGACTGTCTCATCAGAAGAGAGATACACTCGAATCAATGAAGAAGATGGGTTCTGGGCAACCAATGTTATCATCATTGACGGAGAACGAAAGGAATCGAAAAGCATCTACAATGAAGTCCATGATTCGATAAAAATTGAGAGTGGTTTCAAAGGCTGGAGAACTGGTGACCTGGCAATCAGCAACTCATTTGATGTAAGAATCCAGAATGATCTTATCAAGGCAGAAATGTTCTCTGGACCTCTATCTCTGATAATTCTTGGAATCGTCTTCGGTTCTATCGTCGCCGCCCTTCTTCCAATAGGTGTTGGATTGTTGACAGTCATTGCAGCGATGGGCGTGACAATCTGGTTATCTAACATAACTGATGTCACTCAATATTCTACCAATATCATCTCTTTGATCGGTATCGGTGTCTCTATTGATTACTCTTTGTTCTTGGTCAACCGATTCAGAGAAGAATTGGGTAGAGGACACGATGTACGGACTGCCACCGCAATGTCTGTGGCCACTGCAGGGAAGGCTGTTTTCTACTCAGGTGTTACCGTGGCAATCGGTTTGATGGGAATGTTGTTCTTCAAGAATACGAGTCTTCCAAGCCTTGGGATTGGAGGCACCTTGGCAGTCAGTATCGCAATGGTATATTCGGTCATAGTACTTCCATCTGTATTGGCGATGTTAGGTCCGAAAGTGAACAATTGGAAAGTCCCCTTCTCAATGAGCAGCAAGGATTCAGACGATGGGATGTGGGCAAGAATCGCTCGAACAGTCATGAAACATCCATGGGCCGTGCTGATTCCCACTCTGATTCTTCTGGTAGGTGCTGGGCTTCCATTCTTACATGCTGAATTATCGATGTCTTCAGTTGAAGCATTACCACCTGAAGATGAATCCCGTCAAGGTTCAGACCATATCAATGACCTTTGGCCAGAAAGTGCTCAAAACAAAGCCTTGCTGATGATGGATCTAGATGGTGGAGACCCACTATCAGAAGAGAATCTCAGACATCAGTATCAATGGATTCAGAAAACTCTGAACGACTCAGAAGTAGTTGCAGTTTTTGGAGCAGCACTTCCTGATGCTGAAATGAGTGAAGAACAAGTTGTTCAATTCTGGACCACTCCTGCAGAATATTTGACATCAGAAGAAAATGCTACCAGAGAATACCTGCGTGAAAAATTCGTTGCTTCGGATATCACCTTCATCTCAATCGCAATGGATGGCCCACAGACCAGCACTATCTCTAGACAGTATGTCGAGTCAATTCGAGAAAATCATAACGAACTGATGCAGGGGTTGGAAAGTGGCTCGCAGGCAGTACTTCTGGTCGGTGGTTTCTCTGCATATAGTGCCGATACTCTCGATGCTATCGTAGACAGTCTGCCAATCGCACTAGCCTTCATCTTCGGTGCTACCATCATCCTGATTTACATCCAGGTTGGCAGTGTCATAATCCCGTTCAAAGCCGTTATCATGAACATTCTATCAATCTCAGCATCCTTTGGAATGTTGGTTGTGGTCTTCCAATGGGGTTGGGGTTCAGATTTGCTTGGCTTCACCCCTCAACCGATAGATTCGTCAAATCCAATCATAATGTTCTGTATTGTTTTCGGCTTATCGATGGACTATGAAGTATTGATGTTGTCACGTATTCATGAAGAATGGGAGCGAACTGGGGACAACACCACGGCTGTGGCAAATGGCCTACAAAGAACTGGTCGTCTGATAACTGGAGCTGCAGCCATCATGGTAGTTGTCTTCAGTTCATTCGGTTTCTCATCTGTATTGATTCTCAAGCAGATCGGTTTTGGCCTGGCTTTGGCAATTCTCATCGATGCTACCATCGTGCGCGCACTATTGGTACCAGCAACAATGCGCTTGATGGGTGAATGGAATTGGTGGACCCCTGCTTGGTTACCTGGTTCTAGGACTAATGGAGCAAACACTATTGCAACCGAATCAGAATGATCACAATACTTCGAAGATGTATAGAAAACCGATGAAGCCGTGTAGAATCGTCAAGATGATGATGATATCAGCAGCTCTTCCATGCTTAATCTTCAATTCGGACCAACTCTCTCCATCCACTCTTGCTTTTGCAGTTCCCTTACCCATGTTTGTCATTATCACCAACAACACAATCCCCAGTATCCCAAAGATACCGTGCACGCTTGGCACAAGATAGGCATTCCATCCCTTGTCATCGATAATCCCCCTCAACACTTGAGCACTGAAAGCCACTGCAACCGTTATCAGCGCAGCAGGAAGAAATCTTCTCCCCCACAATTCATGAGAATCGCGAGCCTTTGTTCGTTCTTCGCCCTTGAGAGTTCTTCCGCGTGCTCTCCAACCATGCTGTTTGAGAATCCAGTAGATTAGACATATAGCAAGAAGCGGATGCAACAGCAAGATGGCCGTCCTTGCTACATCCATGTACTCGCCCCAGTAGTATACTCCCGAGGCTGATGATTGACCTTGCGGTCGCTTGTTGCTTCAGCGGTGCCTTCAAAGGGGAGCACCATCGGCCGGCGAATGCTGATTCATGATGCTGGAACAGAGACTCCTTGAAGGCCTTGAATCAGGCCTCAAGGGTGGCGATACTGCTGAAAGGCGCCAATACCATGTGACTCGTTCCTCAGTATGGGAATTATTACCAAAAGAATGGAAGGGGCTGCTATTGGTTGCTCTTCGTAAAGAAGAGCCTCCCGATGAAGAAGAAAATGCCTCACCTTCTCCGATGCGTAGACAGAAATCTGGAGGGGGGAGGAGAATGAAGAGGGGGCGTCTTGGACGCTCTGCAAATCAAGATTTGTTGCCAGAAAAGATTGCTGTTCTAGAAGATTCAACAAACCCTGCCTCATTCAGAATGGCAGTACTGTTGATTCACAAATCAAGAGATCGAGATTCATGGAGTGAAAGCGATGAATCAATATTGGTCGGGCTGCGTTCAGAATGTTCGAAGGGAGTTCATCCTGCATGGGGAAAAATGGCTGCTGAAACACCATTACTAGCAGAGTTTGCTGCTCACCCGGTAGTTGAAAAAACAACTGAAGTTGAGTCGTTAAGCCTCACAAAGTGGGCGCAAAAAGCAAGACTCGACCCCATTCATAATCACGCTTTGGCAGATTGGCTTGCATTAGAAACACCGTTCATACTTCCACCTGCAGCTGAAGTTGACCTGCGTCGTGCATTGATTCAATTGAGGAAAGAAAAGGGGAGAATTGGAAAGGTACTGACCAAAGAATTGCGAACACTCGAAGCCCCTGGAACTTTGATTGCAGCAATGCTCGCTCTAACACTGAATGATGACTCAGCAGTTGAACTGCTGGAAAGTTCGTGTCTTGAACAAGAGAATCCTGCATTGAAAGAGGTTGTCAAAGATCAAATTCTGTTACATCAACTTCGTGAAGGGGATTCAAAGGGATGGAAAACTGCGTTGCAAAGAAAGGGTCGGAATGACGGATTATCCATTGCCTTACAGATCGCTGGATGGCAAGCTGCTCCCGCCGGGGATATTGACCTAGAGTTGGCAGAAATGCAATCGGGACTTGATTTGTTGATGCAGTATGAAACCGATAAAAAAGCAAGCGATAAATTGCGTTGGCACATCCTTTCCGTACTTGTAGAAAAGCAGGATTGGGAAGAAGCAGAAAACCTCCTTTTGCAACTGAATCTATCTAATGGTGCTGATATTGATGCTGCATTAACGATACTGAATCATTCTTCATCCCCTCAGATTCAGGAATGGTTTGAGAACCATGTGGAATTGCTCAGCTCAGATGCACTACTCAAAATACTGTCAAACGATGGATTTCCCTCTTCACTGAAATTGAAGGCAGCGGCATTGATCGAAAATGATGATTCTAACGAAAATGTTCAGAATAATCTTCTGCAACTGATGATTTATACTGGAGACATCATAGGCCTCGCAGAGATATTGAAAGACATCGAAAATAGCCCTGAGGCATACCCTTTGGAAACATTGTTAGTTGCTCATCTACATCCAGCAATGGCTGATGAAGACTTGAATCAATGGATTCTTTCTTCTGCAATTGAAGCATATTCTTCCCTATCCAATACTCTGTCAGCACCGGGGTTATCGCCACTCTCAATCTCGTTATTGCATATGCTAGATGGTGCTAGATGCGAACTAGAACCACTTGCTGATCGACTGGACATGACAGGTTTTCAGGCATTCAGAGAATGCAGAAGAGCGATGAGTGATGTTGGAGACGGTCTTGTTTCTGAATCCAATCTTGGGAAACTGGAGAAAAGCATAGAGGAGGCTGAACTCAAGGTTGTTGAACGTAAATTACTCGAAACTGTGGTTGAAAGTTTGCGATTGAATCGTGCGGCGACTCAGATTCAAAACTCTAATGACGAAGGATTGGAAACCGCAAATCTGGATGGCATAATTTCTGGTACTGATCCTAGATTACGAGTCGTAATGGCTGCAAGGGACATGGTATTGGAACACAATATTGCTTTGCCTTCATTGGTTGAATGGTATCAAAAGACGGCTCCGACATCGGTCTGGTCTACCATTTCTAAAGCAGCCATGCAAGCAGCAGAAGGCGAGAGGTTGGCTTCTGCTAGAAGTTGGAGACTCGCAGCTGATCGGTCTCAATTCCCCTATGAACAAAGAGTGATGCTATACCGAAAAGCATTGATTCATTTTGCTCATTCAGAATCATGGACTGAAGCAATTCAATTGCTGGACCGTGAACAGGCACTACAATCTGCATTGGCAAAGCGATTCCAACTTTACCTAAGAGTCAGTGATGATGCCCATCGAGGACAACAAGAAACCGCAACTCTTCAATTGCTTGATTTCGTACGCTCAGAGAAAGTTGTACAGGTTGAAAATCGAGATGGCGAGATAGTTGATGAAATGAAAGTCGAATATGCGGAAGAAGAATTGGACCATCTGTTCAATTATCACCGTTCACATCCAATTCCACTACCTAGAGAACCATTCCAAGGAAGGGTCAGAGCGGCTTTGAACAGTGTCAAGAAAGACCGAAGAAGAAATCGTATCGATGATGAAATGCGATATCAAAGATTGATGCACGAAAGTTCACAGGACCGTGATCTGGATCCATTGACACATGACATCTACAATTTGGCAAGTGATGCCGCAGAGGAAAATGCAATCAGGGGACTCACAATCTTTGAACGGGCCATGAACAGTGGGCGTTTCAAACCGCGTCAAATCAAACGGTTGATGCATGCGCAACAAGCTGTTTTTCAAAATCACCACAAAGAAATCAGTATTCGTCAACGCAAACATTTGAGGCATCTTCCACTCATTCCATTAGTCATTGTTGATACCAACATCTTGATTGATTCATTGAAAGATATGATTGCTAAGAAGCTCGATCTC
This sequence comes from Candidatus Poseidoniaceae archaeon, assembly GCA_964230915.1. Taxonomy (GTDB): domain Archaea; phylum Thermoplasmatota; class Poseidoniia; order Poseidoniales; family Poseidoniaceae; genus UBA226. Next base: position 11,605 of record CAXRJY010000192.1, read on the forward strand.
TCCAGCGATGTTCAATTAGACCTTGTAGGGCACAGAAACTTCCATCGTTCATTACTTCAATATCGTAAAGAGAACAAAATCCGTGTATTCATGCCAGCAATAGTGCAAAGCGAAATCAGAAACTTTGCTGCTGACCCTAATCGACTACGAGGAATGTTCAGAAACGTCATTGTTGAAGAAGAAGCATGGACCAACGCGATATCTAAGGAAACTTTGGATGTTATGGTTGATGATATCGCCTCCATTTTCAGGGATTGGAAACATCCAATGCCTAGTTTTGAAACAGATTGTGAAGAGTTTCGAGACCGCTTGAATGATTTCTTGAGCGAACACGAGGAGGTATACGACCACCTCTCACAACAGAAGAGTATGCATGGTGAAGGTTTCCGCTCATCGCTGTTAGCAGGAGATGCTATTTTCCCAGAAGAGAGTGACCTCCGGATAATGCTACAAGCATGCTCATTGGCAGAATCTTACCTCGATGGAATAGGATCGGTAGTGGTTGCAACAAGGGATGGAGAATTCACCTTGGTTGCCCGCGCATTTGAGGAGCGATTCGGCTTTGGTGTAACGAAGAATGTCCACCAACTGAAATCTTGGCTACGCTGAACCCTTCAAAGGGTACCCAAGTGACACACACTTCACGCGTGGGTATGGAATGGGTTCGGGTCAAAGGTTATACTCATGACTGGATAGCACTG